>WFSC01000200.1 GCA_015486185.1 Bacteroidales bacterium
AGGTTGGGGTGGGGAAACGGAAAGGGGTGATGCTGACTGATAGTATCGGGGGGAAAAGAATATGGGTCGCTCCGGGTTTAAATGATCAGTTCTCCGATCCCCTGCCGTACGATCACAGGTTCTTCCCCCGTACAATCCACTACCGTGGAAGCTACGTTATTACCATAACCGCCGTCAATAACTATATCTGCCAGGTTTTTGTATTTTTCATAGATCAGCTCGGGATCAGTAATATAATCTACAACCTCGTCTTCATCATGAATGGAAGTGGAGAGAATGGGCCGTCCCAGGGCTCGTACGATCTCAAGGGTGATATTACAATCCGGGATCCGTGCACCGATGGTTTTTTTTCTTCCTTTGAAGAGACGTGGAACCTTGTGATTGGAAAGTAAAATGAATGTGAATGGCCCCGGCAGGTTGTGTTTAAGTAACTTGAAAATGGCCTTATCCAGCGGAGGAGTATATTCGGCAATCTGGGCAATATCAGAGAAAATAAAAGAGAAGTCAGGATTGTTCGGATTGGCACCCTTTAGATAGGCCAGTTTTTCCAAAGCTTTGGGTTTGTTTATATCACAACCAATAGCATATACAGAGTCAGTCGGGTAAATGACCAGCCCCCCGTTTTCCAGGATTTCCACTACCTTGCGAATGTATTTCTGGCTGGGAGTTTCAGCATATAATTTGATGAACATGGACATGATTTTTACCCGTTCTGATTAATCCGGTTAAAAATACTAAATGTTTCAGAAAAAGAGAAAGTCGAAAGTCAAAGACCCAAAATGCCCAATAGTTGCATACCACCAATCCCCAACTACGAACTACGAACTATGAACTACGAACTAAAGAGGGGTAAGCTCCTTATATCGCACCGCTACAACCGCCTTACCCTTGCTACCTTCCGGTCCTGGGGGAGTTCAGCAGGAGCTGGTCGTATAAGACTTACCCCGTGCAAAAGTAATAACTTTTTTACTGCCATACAAACAAGGCATAACAACGGGAATTATTGGAAAAAAATGTATATTTGTTCGATAACCACAAACCACAAACTACATACCACAAACTATTTAATCATGGAACAAAATAACAAAGTCTCTGTCTGGAAAGCCAGTCTGAATACCGGGATTTTCCTCGGTTTGGTACTGGTGTTGTATTCCCTTTTACTCTATTACACCAACCAAATGTTTAATAAAAACCTTGGTTATGGTTCACTCATTATATATATCATCGGGATTTATATTGGTATTGCCGGGTTCAGAAAAAATTACCGCGATGGATTTTTAACGTATGGTCAGGCCCTGGGGGCCGGGGTGATCATTTCTCTTTATGCTGCTATTATCTCCGGCATCTTTGTATATGTTCTCTATGCCTATATTGATACGGACCTGGTCACTAAATTACTGGAGGTGACCCGGGATAAAATGGCGGCAAAAGGAATGACGGATGAACAGATCCAAATGTCCATGAAAATCTCGTCCAAATTTATGAAACCCTTGGTGATGGGCATTTCCTCCATATTTAACGGAGTATTTTTTGGGACTCTTATCTCTTTGATACTTGGAATTTTTCTGAAAAGAGAGGGCGCTCCGGTTGAGGAAATAACAACAGAGGGAGAAGAAGCTTAATTTATGACAGATGTCGTGATGGACCTTACCGTTGTTTCCCCTTTATATAATGAAGAAGAATCCCTTCCTGAGCTGACACAATGGATACGTGAGGTGTGTGAAAAGAACGGGGTTTCTTTTGAGATCATTTTTGTGGATGACGGTAGTACGGACGGATCATGGCAGGTAATTAAAGAACTGGCAGAGAAATATCCTGAAGTGAAAGGGATCCGGTTTAAACGGAACTATGGCAAATCAGCCGCCTTGCATATGGGTTTTCAGGCTGCTGCCGGAAATGTGGTGATCACGATGGATGCCGACCTGCAGGATAACCCGGAAGAGATCCCTGATCTGGTGCGTATGATCCGGGAAGAGGGTTATGATCTGGTCTCCGGTTGGAAGAAAAAAAGATATGATCCTGTTACCAAAACCATCCCCAGCAAGTTTTTCAATTTAACGGCCCGTATCGTTACCGGGATCAAACTGCATGACTTTAACTGTGGACTGAAGGCCTATCGCCGGGAGGTGGTGAAATCGATCGAGGTATATGGTGAAATGCACCGCTACATTCCTGTATTGGCTCAACAAGCTGGTTTCCGGAATATAGGGGAGAAGGTGGTGAAACATCAGAAACGGAAGTACGGCACATCTAAATTCGGATTATCCCGGTTTATTAAAGGTTATCTGGACCTGATGTCCGTAACCTTTATTACAAAATTCGGGAAAAGACCGATGCACCTGTTCGGCTCCCTGGGCTCCCTGATGTTCCTTATTGGCTTGTTGGCAGCTATCTGGCTTGGAGTACGAAAGCTTTGGTTCCTGAATCATCATATTCCGGCTCCTTTGGTTACTACCAGCCCCTACTTTTATC
>WFSC01000201.1 GCA_015486185.1 Bacteroidales bacterium
AACCGTTCCTTCCTTTTTCCATGGCTAAGCTGAGGAAATTTATCGAATATGATGAAACCGACTGGGAACTCATCGGAAAAGAAGATCTCCTGCCCGAAGGCCATCAGATTGACAAACCAACTTATCTTTTTGAAAAAATAACGGATGAAGAAATCGAAAAGCAGATAAATAAATTGAAAGAAACAAAAAAAGACAATGAAGCAGAAGGAACTTCCAGGCTGAGTTCTCTGAAAAAACAAATTGACTATGATGATTTTTCCAAACTGGACATCCGCCTGGCTACCATCCTGGCAGCCGAAAAAGTTCCCAAAACAAAAAAGTTGTTGAAGCTGACACTGGATACAGGTCTGGATAAACGCGTTGTAGTATCGGGAATTGCTGAATTTTTCAAACCGGAAGAAATCGTTGGCAAACAGATAGCCATCCTGGCCAATCTGGCACCCAGAAAAATCAAGGGGATTGAATCACAGGGCATGATCCTGATGGCAGAAGACCCTGCCGGCCAACTGCATTTCATCATACCTGAAGAAAAAACCGATAACGGCTCTGAAATAAAATAGAGCCATCCCTTCCCGGGATCGTCCAATAAAAAAATCCCGGATATCCGGGGTTTTTATTTTTATTTTTTTAACAGCCAGTATGTATTCCCGGCAGGTTTTCCTTTCTGTTCCTTCAGGATGGCCATGGCAGTGGACTTATCTGTAAACCCGCCGATCGCCACGCGGTAAAAACCATGTGGTCCATTCAGCATCGTCACCCTGTAGTCTTCCGATTCCAATTGATTTCTTAATGTATTTGCATTAGCCCGGTTTTTAAAACTCCCGGCCACAATATAATACATGCTACTCCGGTCTATGGTCTTGTCAATCACCGGTTTCTCTTTAGGCACGGCTGGTTTTTCAACAACCGCCTTTTCTTCGGATGCAGATGGTTTTGAAGTAACGGGCTGCTCTTCAGATACAGCAGGTTTTGAAGTAACGGGCTGCTCTTCAGATACAGCAGGTTTTTCCTTTTTGGTTTTCGTAACGGGTTTTGTTCCCTCGTCCGGTTTGGCAGTATTTGTCACTTTTTCACTCTGAGTTTCCCCGGATGTTTTTGCAGCAACGGGCCGGCTCTCCTGTGTCTTATTCCGGACAGGTTTGGCTGGTGGCACAACAACCTGTACGGCATGTTTATGCCCAAACGGATTGAGTGAGGAAAAATTTACCGGTATCCAGTCCGTTGTAAAAGGGATGAGCACCAGCACTGCGGCTACGGGAACAGCGATCAGTACCCGGCGTAAGGTCTTCCTGCTGCCCGGTTCCCGTTCTTTTTTAACTTTCACCGTGCCGGCTTTTGCCTTTTTAAGTTCTTCCAGCGGAGCCATCTGAAAATCGGGAAGCCCATAGGAATCAGCTAGGAAATTAACAGTATTCACCGGCTCAAAAAGGAGATTCTTATCTTTCCCCATCAGAAAAACGCCGATGTCTTTCACCTCGATCTTTTTCCCCTTCTCCAACTTTCTTTTCCATTCTTTTACCCTGCTGTTCACCCAATTACGTGCATCAACATAGGACATCTCCGTTTTTTCCGAAACATATCCGATCAACAACCCATCATTTTTGATCAAACTCCGGTTAAAAGAAACATCCTTTGCCGGGGGAGAAAAAGTGTTAAGATCATAATTAATGTATGCCGGTTTGTAATTGGCAACAAATCCTCCGAAATCCGGTACTATAACACAATCATGCCGGTACAGAAGATCCCTGATATAACTATCCAGTTCCATCATTGAGATTTTTAACAAAATTAATGAAAAAAACCGGAAAAAGAAATTCCGGCCGTAAAGGTTTTTTCAACATTTTATCTACGCCGTGCGTTATGGAAAAAATTGATAAATTTAGCCCTTCAAAATAAACGGTAACAAAATCTTTCGGCATCCCCGGCCTTCAGCATAGAAAAACTTAAAAAAATGAAAGATCTTAAAATGGTTGACCTGTACGGACAATACTTCCGTCTGAAAGATGAAATAGATGCTGCTATTCAACGTGTGATTGATTCCAGTGCCTTTATCAACGGACCGGCAGTCAAATCCTTTGCCGGACATTTGGCAGAATACACCGGCGCAGCGCATGTTATCCCCTGTGGTAACGGTACGGATGCCCTCCAGGCAGCGTTAGCCTCCCTCGACCTTCAGCCGGGAGACGAGGTGCTGGTACCTGATTTTACTTTTATTGCCACTGTGGAAACCGTGGCTTTGCTGGGACTCACCCCGGTAATCCTGGACGTAGATCCGGATACTTTTCTTATTGATCCTGCCACCATAAAAGAACATATTTCCCCTAAAACCCGGGCGATCATTCCGGTACATCTTTTCGGACAGTGCGTGAATATGGCTTCCCTGCTGAATATAGCCCGGGAATATAACCTGAAGGTCATTGAAGATGCCGCCCAGGCCCTGGGAACCTGGTACACTTTCCCTGACGGCACAAAAAAAATGGCCGGCACCATGGGCGATATCGGCTGTACTTCTTTCTTCCCATCAAAAAACCTGGGAGCTTTCGGTGACGGAGGTGCCGTTTTTACCGCTGATGAAGAGCTGGCCCGCCGCATCCGTTCGTATGTCAACCATGGTACGCAAAAAAAATACTATCATGAAAGAATAGGCATCAACTCCCGTCTTGATTCCCTGCAGGCTGCTATTCTGGATGTAAAATTGTCTCATCTCGACGAATTCATCAAAAGCCGGCAGAAAGCGGCCGCCTGGTACGATGAGCAACTGGCAGGAGTGTCCTTCCTGCAAACCCCTGTCCGGGCCTCCCGTTCGACACACACTTTTCACCAATATACCCTGCGCATTTCCGGTATTGACAGGCAAAATTTTATGGATTATCTGAAAAATGCAGGGATCCCCTCCATGGTATATTATCCTTTGCCAATACATCGCCAGGAGGCTTTTTCCCGATTTTCGTTCTACAACGGATACTTCCCCGTTGCCGGTGAATTATGCCAAACGGTGGTTTCCATACCGGTTCATACGGAGATGGATACGGAACAACTTGATTACATAACTACAAACATTAAAAAATATTAAAATGGCTGAACATAATTATTTTGCCCATGAAACGGCTGTTATTGATGAAGGCTGCCAAATTGGCGAAGGAACAAAGATATGGCACTTTTCACATGTTATGACCGGAGCTGTTATCGGCAAAAAGTGCAACCTGGGTCAAAATGTGGTGGTCTCCCCCCAGGTGATCCTCGGGGATAATGTTAAGGTTCAAAACAATGTTTCCATCTATACCGGTGTGATCTGTGAAGATGATGTTTTTCTGGGGCCTTCCATGGTCTTTACCAATGTCATTAATCCGCGCAGCGCCGTGGTCCGCCATGATCAATATCAGAAAACCCTGGTCAGGAAAGGCGCTTCCATCGGGGCCAATGCAACGATAATATGTGGAAATACCATCGGAGAGTATGCTTTTATCGGTGCAGGAGCTGTCGTGAATAAAGATGTCCGGCCCTATTCCCTCGTAGTCGGTAACCCGGCACGGCATATCGGATGGATGAGTGAATACGGGCACAGACTGCATTTTAACGAAGAAGGTATCGCTGTTTGTCCTGAAAGTGGTGAACGGTACCTTTTACGTGACAAAAAGGTTGTTAAAATCACGGATTGACCGTACATTTGTGCCGGCTAATAATTAAAACCATGCCTGAAAAACAGCAACCGAAAAATTTTGCCCTGATCGGAGTGGCAGGATACATCGCCGAACGTCATCTCAGGGCTATACGCGATACGGGAAATCAACTGGTAGCCGCACTGGACCCCCACGATAGCGTCGGGATACTGGATAGTTACTTCCCAAAATCCGATTTTTTCGTTGAATTTGAACGCTTTGACCGGCATATCGACAAACTGCGCAGACAAGGCACAAAAGTAAACTATGTCTCCATCTGTTCACCCAACTACCTGCACGATGCCCATATACGTTTTGCCCTGAGGCAGGGCGCAGATGCCATATGCGAAAAACCTATGGTGCTGAACCCCTGGAATGTGGATGCATTACAACTGTTTGAAGAAGAAACGGGGAAACATGTATATAACATCCTGCAACTGCGCCTTCACCCTACCATTATCAAACTGAAAAAAGAAATAAGCGCTGCTCCCGGGGATAAAAAATTTGATGTTGACCTGACCTATATCACCAGCCGGGGCCACTGGTATTATATGTCCTGGAAAGGAGATATACAAAAATCAGGGGGCATTGCCACCAATATAGGCATCCATTTTTTCGACATGCTGATCTGGATCTTCGGAAGAATTCAGGAAAATACGGTACATATCCTCGATGACGACAGGGCTGCCGGTTTTATCGAACTGGAACATGCCCGGATACGCTGGTTTCTTAGTATCAACTATGAGGACATCCCTGAAAATATCAGAATTGCCGGCCAGAGGACCTATCGTTCTATCCTGGTCAATAACCAGGAAGTGGAATTCAGCACGGGCTTTACGGACCTGCATACAAAAAGCTATCGGAAAATCCTCGAGGGAAAAGGCTATGGAATTGATGATATACGTAACGCCATCGAAATAGCTTATCAGATAAGGAACAGCACCCCGGTTGGCCTTAAAGGAAATTATCATCCGTTGTTAAAAAAACTGAGTTTTTAATTTTTATATTCCTTTTTATGTTAAATACTCTTAAAAACAAGAAAGCTAAAATATCCGTGTTGGGATTGGGCTATGTAGGATTGCCCATTGCACTGGAGCTGGCAAGGCATTTTTCCGTGATCGGTTTTGATATTCGTGAAGACCGCATTGAATTAATGAAAAAGGGGATTGACCCAAGCAAGGAACTGACATCAGATAATTTTAAGGGCAGGGATATTACCTTCACAACCAATGCCACCAAACTGAAAGAAGCCCGTTTTCATATCATCGCAGTGCCTACCCCCATTGACGATCACAATCTGCCCGATCTTGACCCGCTCCTGTCAGCCACCGAAACACTGGCCCGGCATTTGAAAAAAGGAGATTATGTGGTGTATGAATCCACCGTTTACCCGGGTTGCACCGAAGAGGAATGTATCCCGGTACTGGAAAAAACCTCCGGCCTTACCCTCAACAAGGATTTCAAAGTGGGGTATTCTCCCGAAAGGATCAACCCCGGTGACACCTTACACACCCTGACAAAAGTAAAGAAAGTTGTTTCCGGTTCGGATGCGGAAGCACTCAAAAACATCTCAGACGTTTATGAAACGATCATTGAGGCCGGTATCCATCCGGTCAGTTCCATCAAGGTAGCTGAAGCAGCCAAGATCATCGAAAATACCCAACGCGATATCAATATCGCTTTTATGAATGAACTCTCCATTATTTTCAGCCGGATGAATATTAATACCTACGAGGTACTTGAGGCTGCCGGCACCAAATGGAATTTCCTCAAATTCTCACCGGGGCTGGTAGGAGGCCATTGTATCGGCGTGGATCCCTACTACCTTACGTACAAATCAAAGGAACTGGGTTACCATGCCCAGATTATCAATTCCGGAAGGTTTATCAACGACTCAATGGGAGGTTACATTGCAAAACAGATCGTTAAAAAACTTATAGGCAAAAGAAAAGACGTAGAGAAAATCAAGATCCTCGTTATGGGTATCACCTTTAAGGAAAATGTTAGTGATATACGGAACTCTAAAGTGACAGACATTGTCAAAGAACTAAATTCTTTCAGCCTCAATGTGGATGTCACCGACCCTTATGCCGAACATGATCAGGTACTGGAGACTTATGGGATCGACATGATAAAAGAACCAAAAGGCAGATATGATGCTGTTATCATAGCTGTCGGTCATGAACCTTATATCTCATTGGATGAAAACTATTTCAGGGAGATCCTGACACCGGACGGCATTTTCGCAGATGTGAAAGGAATATTCCGTGGAAAAATTAACACCTTTGATTATTGGAGTCTGTAAATTTATTCTGAACTGACATGAAAAATAAGCTTATCCTTGTCACCGGAGGCACCGGTTATATCGGATCACATACTGTCGTCGAGCTCATTGAGCAGGGCTATGAGGTGGTTATTGTGGATAATTTATCTAACTCGGAGGAACGTGTGTTGGATGGCATTGAGAAAATTACAGGGGTGCGACCGGCTTTTTCGTGCTTCGATCTGTGTGATACCACAGCCCTCGAAAAATTTCTTACTGCTTACAACAGTATCCGGGCTATTATTCATTTTGCCGCTTACAAATCAGTGGGGGAATCCGTCAGGGAACCATTAAAATATTATCAAAACAATCTGGTTTCGTTAATGAATCTGCTGACAGCCATGAAAAAACACCATATCCCCGACATGGTATTTTCTTCATCGTGTACGGTATATGGAGAACCGGACCGATTGCCTGTGACCGAGTCGGCCCCTGTAAAAAAAGCGGCTTCTCCTTATGGCAATACAAAACGTATCTCTGAAGAAATTATTGAAGATTTTATCAAGTCACAAACAAAAATTCACACCATTGCCCTGCGCTATTTTAATCCTATCGGGGCTCATCCCACAGGGCTTATCGGGGAACATCCCATCGGAGAACCGGAAAATCTTGTACCATATGTTACCCAGACAGCTATCGGCGTCCGTAAGCAACTCAAGGTTTTTGGCAACGATTACAATACACCTGACGGCACTGCCATCCGTGATTACCTGCATGTGGTCGATCTGGCCAGGGCCCACATTGTCGCCATCGAACGTATGCTGGACGGAAAACAAAAAAATGCGTATGAAGTATTTAATCTGGGTACCGGCCATGGCAATTCTGTTCTGGAAATCATAAATACCTTTGAAAAAGTTACCGGGGTAAAAGTAAATTATGTAATTACAAAACGCAGGCCCGGTGATATTGAAAAGATCTGGGCCGACCCCACCTATGCCAATAAAGAGCTTGGTTGGAGAGCACAAAGTACGCTTGGCGAAGCCCTCTTATCAGCCTGGAAATGGGAACAATATTACCGGAAACACCTGGAGAAAAAAAATTAATCCCACTGCATGAAAAAATTTGATGATACTATATTGATCACCGGAGGAGCAGGTTTTATCGGATCACATGTGGTCCGTCTGTTTGTCACCAAATATCCGGAAACACTAATCATCAACCTGGATAAACTCACCTATGCCGGGAACCTTGAAAATTTAAAAGATATAGAAGACCGTGAGAATTATCTTTTCATACGGGGAGATATTACGGATGAAAAACTGGTTTTGAGCCTTTTTGATAAATACCCTGTTTCCGGCGTCATTCATCTGGCTGCCGAATCCCATGTCGATCGCTCTATAATAAATCCTATCACATTTATCCGCACCAATGTCATAGGCACGGTAACTTTGTTGAATGTCTGCCGGGATGCCTGGAAAGATAATTATAAAGGCAAATGTTTTTACCAGATTTCTACCGATGAGGTATATGGCAGTCTGGGTGCTGAAGGTTATTTCACGGAAGAAACACCCTATGACCCGCAAAGCCCTTATTCAGCCTCAAAAGCCAGTGCCGATCATTTTGTCAGGGCATATGGTAACACCTATGCATTACCTTACCTCATCACCAATTGTTCCAATAATTACGGGCCCAACCAATTCCCTGAAAAGCTAATCCCTCTAACCATCAACAATATTCTGAATAACAGGCCGATTCCCGTTTACGGTAAAGGAGAGAACATCAGGGACTGGTTGTATGTTGTCGATCATGCCAGGGCCATAGATCTGGTTTACCATAAAGGACAAAAGGGGGAAACCTATAACATCGGCGGAAATAACGAATGGAAAAATATTGATCTGGTATATAAACTCTGTGATATTGCCGATCATCTCCTCGGCAGGGAAAACGGTACATCCCGTAAACTGATCACTTTCGTCAAAGACCGTGCAGGACATGATCTGCGCTATGCCATCGATTCTTCCAAAATCAGAAATCAACTGGGGTGGCTCCCTGAGACCCCTTTTGACAAAGGCCTCACCTATACCATACAATGGTATCTGAACAACCAGGAATGGTTGCAACATATCCTTACCGGGGCATATGAAAAATACTACGAACAACAATATCTGAAAAGATAGGGGCTTCCCGATCCTATTCCCTGGTATAGATTATTTTAAGTTTCAGTGGATTACTGTTCAGCCTTGATCTTAATATTACCCGCTCGGTATTTATACCCGGATCATTTACCATGAGATAAAAAGTTGTCAGATCGCTTTTACCCAACAGATAAGACTGAAGCTGTTTGGTCAAGCCAATGGTATAGTTTCCCTCCTTTTCATTCAGGTTCCCATCATAATAGTCGGGCAATTGCGTATCCATAATATGATAAAACTTCCCGTTATCTTTCACCATAAGTGACAGATTAGGCGGTTTTTTTATAGCCGTAAGCGGAATACTGTCCACGGGCAGGATCAGTTTAACACTATTTAAGACGATGCCGGAATCACGGAAAGCTTTGATGCCCGGTATCTCAAGACGGGAATATACGCCGGCCGGGCCCTGCACATACAGCACTGAATCTTCAATATCCTGATCCAGATATCTGATCCTGGTATCAGGAGGAGCCTCTTCGTAGTTATGTTCAAACAAATTTACCCTGGAAGAATAACTGTTTATGTAAAAAGGAAACATCAGACTGGATGACAGATCGTTATGATAATATATAGCCATATACGATTGTGGAGCAATCAGGTTGATCTTTACAAAACCGGCGGTATTGCTTTCGGTGCTCTTATTAACATCAATATAAAATCCCTTAAAATGACTCAGAAAGCTATCCTGGTTTTTCAGCACCGCTGTATCATTTATGATCCTCCGTCCGAATGAAGGAGCCAGGTAAACAACGATCATAGTATCCTCGGGATGAAAAGTGGCCGATCCTACAGGCCATTCGCTGATCGAATCCTTAACATTCATATTGGAATAATAAATCGAATCAAAATTCAACGTTTTATAGGACTCATATACATTTACGGTTTGCCCGGTGGTTTCATTTCCATTATAACTATCCACTACCAAATAAAGCTTGACCGAATCAACATCGGCACCATGTCCCGGCGTCCAGGGCTGTGATAACCGGTATTGTGCAATAAAAGAAGCATTTGTCCAGCCAAAAACAGGATCCTGAAAATTCCCCAGGACAGCATAACTGAAATGATCGGAACGAATGGAATCCATTGACTCGGCATAGGAAAACACACTGATAGTATCCACACTTACAGGCTGTGACTGCCCCAGGACGTTTTTCAGCTCAATGCCAATCTGTGTCGGATCTTCTTCACACGATACCATTAACAGAATCACGGAAGGAAGGACAAAAAATAAAACCGCGGAAAGTATTTTCCCGAAAAAACGGCTAAAACCTCCTTTGTTACTCAGATACATGAATCTTCCCATTTAAAATTTTTTCATAAAAGTCCGAATACGTCGAAAGATAATGTTCTTCATCCTGATATGGTAAATGGGGAAGATTTTTTTCTTTAATAAAACGGGTAATTTCTTCGGGAATATCGGGATGCCCGTAAATGACCGCATCTGAATGTTCCAGTGCCAGCTTCATAACCGCTTCCCAACTGGTGTCGGACAAGAGGCTGAGATCCTTTTCTTCTATACCATCCATCCAGAGTTTTTCCCTGAAAGAGGGTTTAAGTTTTCCCCGATATTTATCCTTATAAACCGAATAAACCACTTTAACATTTGTAAAGATAGGATCATCATGATAGGTCTTCTTCAGATACAATGGTACCAGTCCGCCAAACCAGCCGAAACAATGAACAATATCCGGTGACCAGCGTAATTTCTTCACTGTCTCCAACACCCCCCTCGCAAAAAAAATCGCCCGTTCATCATTATCTTCAAAAGGTTTCCCCTGTTCATCTTCCAGAACGAATTTTCGTTGAAAATAGTCTTCATTCTCAATAAAATATACCTGCATCCTTGCCGCCTGTATGGAAGCAACCTTGATGATCAGGGGGTGATCCGTTTCATCAATGATAATATTCATCCCCGAAAGGCGGATCACTTCATGCAGTTGATTACGTCTTTCATTGATATTCCCATACCTCGGCATAAATGTCCTAATCTCATTCCCCTGCTCCTGAACACCCTGTGGTAAATATCTTGCCACTTTAGACATTTCACTTTCCGGTAAATAAGGGGTGATCTCCTGAGATACAAACAGAACTTTATATTTTTTCATTCCATGTAAGTTTTTCCTGAAATTTCTAAACCACTGATGGATCAAGCCCGGACATACGATCTGTATATGTCTGATATACCGTGGGTTGTTCGGCAATAAGCTCCATTAATTTTTCTTTGAAAATTTATGCAAAGATAATAAAAATTCTTCATATTTGTGTTTTAATCAGGGACTAAACTTTATTACCGGGGATTAACCCCCTTTATGTTCCGCAAATGGTACTAACATGCTTGTCATAAAAACGCAACACGACCTCGTAGAAAAACTGAATGATTTTCGTAAAAAGGGTCATTCTATCGGTCTTGTTCCGACAATGGGGGCTCTTCATGAAGGTCATTTATCCCTGATCCGCTGTTCCCTGTCCCGGGATTCCGTAACTGTCGTATCTGTTTTCGTCAATCCCACCCAGTTCAACGATCCGGAAGACCTGAAAAAATATCCGCGTGATCCTGATGCAGATCAAAAAATCCTTGAAAAGATCCTGCGACCCGGCGATCTGGTCTTCATGCCTGATGAAAGGGAAGTTTATCCCGAACCGGATAAGCGTGTTTTTAATTTTGGGATCCTGGACAAAGTCATGGAAGGGAAATTCCGGCCGGGTCACTTCAACGGAGTAGCACAGGTGGTAAGCCGGTTATTTGATATGGTAAAACCCGGCCATGCCTATTTTGGCCTGAAGGATTTTCAGCAATTGACAATTATTAAAGCAATGGTACATATGCTTGACTTGCCGATACAAATTATTTCCTGTCCCGTCATCCGCGAACCGGACGGGTTGGCTATGAGCTCAAGAAATATACGTCTTGATGAAAAAAAACGAAAAGAAGCCCCTTTGATCTACCGTACCCTTTCAGAGGCAGTAAGATTAAAAAATAATTATACGGTAGAAGATCTGAAACAATGGGTTGTTGACCACATTGAAAAACATTCTTCTTTACGGGTCGAATATTTTGAGATCGTTCACACCGACACCTTACAAACGGTATTGTCATGGGAGGAACCCGGTGATAAACAAGGTTGTATTGCCGTCTGGGCCGGGAAAGTACGACTTATTGACAATATCTCTTTTACATAGCAGAAACAAAAGTCACTTACCTTTTTTAGCATGATTTTTGCTACTCTATAGTAAACTTTCCGTATATTTGCAGTGTTATGTGGATAGAGGTAGTCAAATCGAAAATACATAAGGTGACCGTTACCGAGGCCAACCTGCAATATGTTGGCAGTATTACCGTCGATGAAGATCTGATGGAAGCAGCCAACATCATGGAAAATGAGAAAGTCCAGGTGGTTAACATCAACAACGGGGAACGTCTGGAAACCTATGTGATCAAAGGGAAACGCGGTTCGGGAGAAATTTGTCTCAACGGCCCGGCAGCCCGGAAAGCTGCGGTGGGAGATGTGATCATCATCATCTCTTATGCCTTTCTGACACCCGAAGAAGCCCGCTCTTTCGAACCATCATTGGTTTTTCCGGATACGGCTACAAACAAACTGGTAAAGTAGTTTCCCCTTGAAAAAGCAAGTTTCTCAGATCATCCGCTTCCTGATATTCCTGTTTACCGCACTTTTTCTCCTGTATCTTGCTTTCCGTGGCATCAACCTGAACAATGTATGGAAAGATATCAGACAGGCGCATTATGCCTGGTTACTTATTACCATTCCCGTAGGCATTCTCAGCCATATATTCAGAGCCTGGCGATGGAATCTACTTATCGAACCTCTGGGTTATAAACCCCGTCTCCTGAACACCTTTTATGCCGTAATGTCAGGTTATCTGGCCAACCTGGCCCTCCCCCGCCTCGGTGAAGTGGTCCGCTGCGGATCCCTTACCAAGACCGATAAGATCCCTTTCGATGCCCTGATCGGTACCGTCATCATCGAGCGTGTAGTAGATATGATCATTCTCATCATCCTCCTGATTATAACTTTTCTGATCAAGATAAATTTTTTCGGCCGGTTTTTCATCCATCATGTTTTTAAGCCTATGGGCACAAAAATCGCTGCCATGGCATCCCACCCGGTAATGCTGATACTGGTAACAGCCGGAATTATCCTGATCCTGTTCCTTCCCTGGCTTTTCCGTGCAAAATTGAAAAGCATACCCTTTACCCGGAAGATCCTGGATTTTTTCAATGGCATCATTAATGGTATCAGGACCATAGGTAAACTAAAAAACAGGCCGATGTTTCTCTTTTCTTCGTTTCTTATCTGGCTGATGTATTACATCCCTGCCTGGCTGGTAGTCTATATGTTGCCTGAAACTTCTTTCCTCGGGCCTGTTGACGGACTTTTTCTGCTGGTTGTCGGAGCTATTGGATTTGTAATTCCGGTTCAGGGAGGTATCGGGGCCTACCACTGGATCATTTCCCTGGCACTTACGCTGTACGGCATACCACGTGAGACCGGACTTGCCCTGGCAACCATCTCTCACGAATCACAAACCCTGCTGATCCTGATACTCGGAAGTTTTTCCATGATCATGGTCGTCCTGATCCGGAAAAAATCTTCTCCCACCCCACAACTTTAGGCACTTTAGGCACTCTAGTTCACTCTAGGCACTTTTTTCATTATCTTTATCCTCAAATAACAAAACCAATGGCCAGATCCAAATCAGTATGGGTTTGTCAGAATTGCGGAGCCGAGTCCCCCAAATGGATCGGTCGTTGTCCGGTATGCGGCGAATGGAATACCTATGTGGAAGAAATAGTTGCAAAACCCCTGAAGAATGCAGTTACCAATGATATTATCTCAACAGAACCACCTCGTCCCCTGTCCGGAGTCAGCTCTACGGATCGCCAGAGGATCATCACCAACACCAAAGAATTTAACCGCGTTCTTGGCGGAGGAATTGTACCGGGCTCCCTGATCCTGCTGGGGGGTGAACCCGGCATCGGCAAATCCACCCTGGCCCTTCAGATCGCCCTGCAACTGCCATCGCTGACCACCCTGTATATTTCGGGTGAAGAGAGTGCCGAACAGATCAAATTACGCGCCAATCGTATGGGAATGCCCCAGGACCATATCCTCATCTATTCCGAGACGCGTTTCGGATATATAGCGGATCAGATCAGAAAGCTCAAACCCGGATTGGTTGTGATCGATTCCATACAAACCATTACTACCGAAGAAATTGAATCATCGGCCGGCAGTGTTTCCCAGATCAGGGAATCGGCCGGTAAATTTCTGGCCCTCGCCAAGCAGACCGGCATACCTGTAATATTGATCGGACATATCACCAAGGAGGGGACACTGGCAGGACCCAAAGTATTGGAACATATTGTAGATGTAGTACTGCATTTTGAGGGAGACCCTAAGTTTCTTTTCCGTATTCTACGGGTATTAAAAAACAGGTTCGGCTCCACTTCCGAGCTGGCCCTTTTTGAAATGAAAGAAAGCGGACTGGTCGAAATAACCAATCCGTCCGAACTGCTTCTTTCACATCTTGATGATAACCTCAGCGGTATTGCTACTGCAGCCACACTGGAAGGCATTCGTCCCTTTTTGATTGAGACACAGTCCCTTGTGAGTACCGCAGTCTATGGAACCCCCCAGCGTACCTCAACAGGTTTTGACATACGAAGATTGCACATGCTGTTGGCCGTACTGGAAAAACGGGCCGGTTTCCGTTTATCTGCAAGGGATGTTTTTCTTAACATCGCAGGAGGTTTGAAAGTAGATGATCCCGGTATTGACCTGGCTGTTACCGCAGCCATCCTTTCTTCTTACCTCGATAATCCGCTTCCCGAATCTCTCGCCTTTTCGGCAGAAATCGGCCTCTCCGGAGAAGTCAGGCCGGTAGCACGTATCGAACAACGTATTGGCGAAGCAGCCAGGCTGGGTTTTAAAAAAATCATGATCTCCGGATACAACGCACAAAAACTAAACCTGCAGAAATTCCGTATAACGATCGTTGCAGTAAAAAAAATGGAAGAAGTAATAAAATATCTGTTTAACCAAAAAAACTGATAAAATGAAAAAGTATCTTTTTGCCTTTGTTGTCTTTTTTTCTTTGGCCCTTACCCGTTGCGATGTCTTGCAGGAATTACAGGTCCCTGCTTCCGGCAGACTTACAAAAGATGAAATTGTCAGGGGACTGAAAGAGGCTTTAAAAGTAGGTACCAATAATGCGATCAGTATCCTGGCAAAGGATAATGGTTTTTATCTGGACAATGAGGTAAAGATCCCTTTTCCCGAAGAGGTAAAGTATGTGGAAGAAAAACTACGCACTTTGGGATTTAATTCTCTTATAGATGACTTTGTCCGGCAGATGAATCATTCTGCAGAGAAAGCCGTATCCAAGGCCGGCCCTGTTTTTTATCAGGCTATCAGGGAAATGACCATATCTGACGCCGTGAATATCCTGAACGGTCCGGATAATGCTGCAACAACCTATTTCAGGGAGAAAACCTATCCCGAACTGGTAAATACCTATAAACCGGATATCGCCCAGGTACTCAATCAGACACATCTGGCTGATTACTGGAATAAAGTAACTACTGTTTATAATAAGATCCCTTTTACAAAAAAGGTAGAAACGGATCTGCCACAATATGTCACGGAAAAAACCATCGACGGGTTGTTCGTCAAACTGGCCGAGCAGGAAAAACTGATCCGTACCGATCCAAAAGCCAGGGTAACCGATATCCTGAAAAAGGTGTTTGCTTCATCCGGTCACTAACAGGTTTACCGGAAAAATAATCCAAATGCAATAAAATCCTTTAACAGGATTTTACTGCAGAACACGGATTAAAAATCAAAATCTTCTCCCGGATTATTTCCCTTCTCATCATCACATTTCAGGTTTATATTGAAATTTTGCGGAGGGTCAAACACCTCGGTTTGCATAATCCCGTATTCGGGATCTTCATAGATCTTTTTCATATATAAAGCAAAGATAGGCAAAGCCATATTGGCTCCCTGGCCCAGATGCAGGGTGGAAAAATGAACGGAACGATCTTCCCAGCCTGTCCATACACCCGTCACCAGATCAGGGGTAACTCCTACAAACCATCCATCCGAATGGTTCTGCGTAGTCCCTGTTTTTCCACCGATCTGATTCATCAACTGATATTTATACCGCAAACGGATGGCCGTACCACCCCTCACCACTCCTTCCAGCAGATTGATCATCAGATAAGCATCCTTTTCACTGATCGCTTCATTAAAATATGGCCGGAAAGTAGAGATCACATTACCATTCTTATCTTCTATACGGGTAACAAATATCGGCCGTACAAACACCCCCTTGTTGGCAAAAGTTCCATAGGCGCCGGTCAGCTCGTACAAGCTGAGATCGGAAGTGCCCAGAAAAATCGAGTTAACAGGATCAATAGGGCTGCGGATACCCATTTTCCTCATGATATCGATCACCGATTGCGGATTGAACTGCTTCATCAACCAGGCAGAGATATAATTCTCCGAATTGGCAAGCCCCCATTTAAGGGTTACCATTTTGCCCCAGAATTCTTTTCTGCCCGAGCTCTTGGGGATCCATACGGAGTCATTGTCTTTGAACGTCTGTGGCACATCCGGCACTTTGTAGCAAGGAGTATATCCGTTTTGCATGGCCAATGTATAAAGGAAAGGTTTGATGGTGCTTCCAACCTGCCTTTTCTGAGCGGTCACCGCGTCAAACTTAAAGAATCGGAAATCAGGCCCACCCACATACGCCTTTACGTATCCCGTGTGGGGGTCAAAGCTCATCAGCCCCGATCGAATATAATATTTATAATAACGCAAGGAGTCCATCGGCGACATCACGGTATCAATAACTCCTTTCCAGGAAAACACTTTCATCGGTACGGGGGTATTGAATATTTTTACAATGGTATCCATAGGGGCTCCTCTCTTCTTTAATGATCTGTACCTGTCGGTACGCCGCATTGCCCGTTCCATAATATCCCGTATCTGCCCGGAAGTAAGATCATCCGAAAAGGGAGGATGCCTGTAATGTTTTACATTCTTAAAAAATGCCTCCTGCAGTTCCCCGCCCAGGTGTTCCTTTACTGCCTCCTCGGCATATTTCTGAAAAACAAAATTTATGGTGGTAAATATTTTCAGTCCGTCACTGTAAATATTATAATTGGTCCCGTCGGGTTTCTTGTTTTTATTGCACCATCCATACAGCGGATCATTATTCCACTGGTATAGGGCTTCCTTATATTGTTCATCTGTAATGAAATATTCTCTCTTCGGATAAGATTTCATCATGGTGGTCCGGATATATTCCCGGAGATAAGGAGCAGGTCCCAGGTTGTGGCTTTCCACTTTCAGGTTAACTTCCAACGGCAATTGCTTCACTGAATCGTAGGTTGCCTTATCCAGATATCCGTATTTTACCATCTGTGAAAGCACCACGTTCCTTCTTTTCAGGGTAATTTCCGGACGTCTGACGGGATTATAGTATGCCGGGTTTTTAACCATCCCCACCAGCATGGCCGCCTGTTCCAGTGTAAGTGAATCGGGTGTGGTCTGAAAATAAATATCTGCTGCCGAATGGATGCCGACTGCCTGATACAGAAAATCAAAAACATTCAGGTACATGTCTATGATCTCTTCCTTTGTATAACTGCGTTCCAGTTTCACTGCAGTTATCCATTCCTTGAATTTGGTCACGATCAGCCTGGCCATACGCGCCGGAGCAAACCGGGTTTTTGCCGTATCCCGGGGAAACAGGTTTTTTGCCAGTTGCTGTGTGATGGTACTGCCACCCCCCGACTGATGCTGGCCCAGTAAAAAGGTTTTTATAAAAACCCGTCCCAGACCACGTATATCAATACCCGAATGCTGATAAAACCTTACATCTTCGGTGGCCACCAAAGCATTAATAACATAAGGTGAAATATTATCATAGTCTGTCCATACCCGGTTCTGGATATAATATTTACCCAATATTTTCCCGTCATCCGAATAAACCTCTGATGCCAGGTTTCTCTTCGGATTTTCCAGCTCTTCAAATGTGGGCATCTTCCCCATTCTGCCCGATAAGATCAGGACAAAAAGGATCACAACCGTAACAATAGGCAGGAAATATAGGACCCAGAGCCAAACAACATATTTTTTTTCTTTATCTCCCGTATTGCCTGTAACCATAACCGTTTCTTAATCTAATTCGTCAAAAATAGTAAATAATAAATAATAAATTTTGATGTTACTGTACTTATTAATTTACTTTGCAGCAATTAAAACGAAGATGTACATAGTATAGTATGGAAGAAAAAAAGAATCTGATCATCGTAGAGTCCCCGGCAAAAGCAAAAACAATTGAAAAGATCCTGGGAAAGAACTATAAGGTTAAATCCAGTTTCGGACATATCCGTGATCTGTCAAAAAAGAAACTGGGTATTGATCTGGAACATGGTTTCAAACCGCAATATGTTATCCCCGACGAGAAAAAGAAAGTTGTCAGTGAGCTCAGGAAGGCGGTTAAAAACGCCGGTCATGTGTTACTGGCTTCGGATGAAGACCGTGAAGGAGAAGCCATAGCCTGGCATCTGTCCGAGGTATTGAGCCTGCCGGATGAAACAACCAAAAGGATCGTTTTCCATGAGATCACTCCGACAGCAATCAAACAGGCCATCACGTCCCCGCGAACCATCAACCTGGATTTGGTAAATGCCCAACAGGCCCGGCGTATTCTTGATCGCCTGGTGGGATTTGAAATATCCCCCATCCTCTGGAAAAAAGTTAAACCGGCTTTGTCGGCAGGCCGTGTACAATCCGTCGCTGTAAGACTTATCGTGGAAAGAGAACGCGAGATCCATAATTTCAAACTTCAATCCTATTACCGTATTTCAGGAGAATTCTATCTTACACTAAACCAGAAGACCTATCTGCTGAAAGCTGATATTCCCGAAAAATTCCCTTCCCGTAAAGCGGCCCTGGAATTTCTGGAGTTTTGCAAAGGAAAAACATTTTCTGTCCTGAATATTACGAAAAAGCCTCTTAAACGAACGCCACCTGCTCCTTTTACCACATCTACCCTGCAACAGGAAGCCAGCCGGCGTCTGAAATATTCTGTTTCCTATACCATGTCTCTGGCTCAACGCCTGTATGAAGCCGGATATATCACCTATATGCGTACTGACTCGGTCAACCTCTCCTCTTTGGCACTAAATGCATCCCGTAAAAAAATAGTGGAACTTTTCGGAGAAAAGTATGCCAAAACCAGACACTTCAAGACCAGAACCAAAGGAGCCCAGGAGGCCCACGAAGCAATCCGTCCTACCTACCCCGACCGGGAAACAATCCCGGGATCAAAAGCAGAACAGCGTTTGTATGATCTGATCTGGAAACGTACCATCGCTTCCCAGATGGAAGATGCCCGGATAGAAAAAACCACCGTAACCATTGGCACCGAAGGATCTGATAAATATTTTATCGCCACCGGAGAAGTAATAAAATTTGAAGGATTCCTGAAAGTTTATTCTGACAGGAACGGAGCGGAAAAAGCAGAAGAAACTTTCCTGCCCCCGTTAAAAACAGGCATACCTTTAAAATATAAGACGATCATGGCTTCAGAAAAGTTTACCCAGCCACCGCCACGATACAATGAAGCCATGCTGGTCCGTAAACTCGAAGAACTGGGTATCGGGCGCCCTTCCACATATGCCCCCACCATAACCACTATCCAACAAAGGGGATATGTCATAAAAGAAGACCGCCCGGGAGAAAGCAGAAATATTACCCTGCTTACCCTGAATGATAAGCAGGACCAGATCACGGAAAAAACCAATAAGGAAACCGTAGGAAAAGAAAAAGCCAAGCTTTTCCCCAGCGACATAGGCATGCTGGTCAATGATTTTCTACTCGAGCATTTTACAGATATCCTTGATTATAATTTTACCGCTACCGTTGAAAAACAATTTGATGAGATTGCCCGGGGGGGTGTGAACTGGCAGCAAATGATCGAAAAATTCTATAAGGATTTTCATCCCAGGGTGGAAGCAGCAGAAAAAATCACCCATAAACGAACGGGAGAAAAAGTTTTGGGTAAAGATCCCAAAACAGGAGAAGAAGTAATCGTTAAAATAGGCAGATACGGACCTGTTGTCCAGATCGGTCGTGCCGAAGGAGACAAAAAGCCCAGATACGCCAGCCTGAGAAAAGGCCAGTTGATCGAAACCATTACGCTGGAAGAGGCACTTGACCTATTTAAATTGCCCCGGACCATAGGTATCTTTGAAAATAAAGAAATGGTCGCCGGTATCGGAAGATACGGGCCCTATATACGACATGATAACAAATTCTATTCTATTCCCGCTCAAACAGACGATCCTCTTACCATTACGGAAGAAAGAGCCATAGAGATCATTTTGGCAAAAAGGGAAGCGGAGAAGAAAAAACTTATCAAAACCTTTGACGAAGATCCGGATCTGCAGATACTGAACGGACGCTGGGGCCCTTACATTAAATATAAGAAAAACAATTTCAGGATCCCCAAAAAACAGGATCCTGAAAACCTCACTTATGAAGAATGTATGAACCTCATATCGGAAGCACAGAAGAAAAAAAACAAATAATATCTTTATCCGATGGATTTAAATGATTACTTCGATCCGGTAAGTATTCGAAAGCCTTTGATCCGGAATGTCCGGCCGAGAGACGAGTTGGGGAAAAAAATCAGAATTCATACTCCTGACGGACCGATCCCGGACCTGTCCGGTTTTGACCTTGCCATTATGGGGGTCCCGGAAGACCGCAACTCACAGAATAAAGGGTCATCTTCTGCCCCAGATCATATCAGGCAAAAACTTTATTCACTTAGTAAAATACGAAATAAATTAAATATAATTGACCTTGGTAATATGCGTCCCGGCAAAACACCGGTCGACACCTATTACGGAGTAAGGGATATAGTGATCCATTTACTTGAAAAAAAGACGGTTCCTGTGATCATGGGGGGAACTCAAGATATCACATACGGATGTCATGAAGCTTTGACAAAGATAAAATACAGACCATCCCTGGTTACCGTAGATTCCAGAATAGACCTAAATAAGGGGGAGAAAAACATAACATCCGACAGTTGGTTGGAAAAAATAATAAAAAGGAAAGCCACCGGCATGCATTTTACCAATCTGGGACACCAGGAATATCTGGTCAGTCTGAAAGACCTGGAGAAATTAAAAAAATACGGCCATCATTCTCACCGGCTTGGCAGGGTAAGTTCCAATCTGAAATACTTTGAACCTTATTTCAGGGATGCATCCATTCACAGTTTTGATATTTCTGCTGTACGGCAGAGTGATGCGCCCGGGACATTCAATACTTCCCCCAATGGTTTCAATGGCATGGCCATTTGTCAGATGGCTCTTTTTTCAGGGCTAAGCGATCATGTGTCCGTCTTTCTTGTTACCGAGGTTAATCCTTTATTGGATAACAGGGACCAAACATCCCACCTGGCTGCCCAGATCCTCTGGTATTTTGCAGATGCTTTTTCCCAAAGGATAATTGAGAAACCTTCTTCCACAGATGAAAACTTCACACAATATATTGTAAATCTGTCTGATACTGATTATAAGCTAACTTTCCTCAAAAGTAACCAAACCGATCGTTGGTGGATCAAAACGCCGGAAGAAAAAGAAGAATGGGTTGCCTGTTCCTATGAAGATTATCAAATGGCAGGCAATCAGGAAATCCCTGAAAGATGGCTTCACCTTCTTTAATTATACCCGTCGATCAAAATATTTACAATCATTTGACTATCAATTATCAGGCATCATTTAACTGTTTTTATACCACAGGGTGGAAAAATTTCACGTTAACAGGTAACCTTTTCATAAAAAACCAAGTATAAAGGAAAGCGTTATTTGGAATCAACTTATTAACACCAGATTGTTAATAAATTTGCCGAATTGCAATATTTTTGCTTATTTTACTTCGGTTATTTTTCCGGTAAATATCCAAATAAAATTGAGGTTAATTTGTTGACAAATACGCGGATGAAGAAAATAGTAAGCATAAGTATCCTCATTATCGGAGTTTATATGAATACATTTGGACAGCAGGACCCGCAGAACAGTCAATACATGTTCAACAAGTTTATATACAATCCCGGGTATGCCGGTAACAGCGGGGGTATTTGTGCAGGAGCTACAGCACGACAACAATGGGTGGGTTTTGAAGGAGCTCCTTCGACAACGGTTTTTTATGCAGATGCTGCCATAAATCCTTTTAATATATCCAGTGGCGTCGGCCTTAGCATCAGTAATGATAAGCTCGGGTTTGAAAAAAATCTCAGTATTGCAGGAACATACGCTTACCGTCTCGACCTGGGTAAAGGGATGTTAGGCATCGGGGCAAATTTTGGCCTTTATAACAAAGCATTGGACCCCACCTGGAAAATTCCCAACGGCGACTACTTTACCCAACCCTCCGGTGATCCGCTGATCCCTGAAAACAAAGAAAGCTATGTCGCTTTCGATCTGGGTCTGGGAGTATTCTTCAGCACAGACAACTTTTATGTCGGCATTTCTTCTACACATATCAATCAACCTAATATAAAATTTAATAAGGGAACACCTTTTCTGGCACGTCATTATTATTTAATGGGTGGATATGATTTGCACCTGCCAAATCCTATTTTAGAACTTTTGCCTTCTTTTTTCGTACAATCGGACGGAAAAGCAACACAACTAACAATAAATACAACCCTTTTATACAATAAAAAAATATGGGGAGGCGTTTCTTACAGAACCGGTGATGCTTTTACAGGCTTGATAGGATTACAGTTAATCAATGGTTTAAAAATTGGATATTCCTATGATTTCCCGACATCAGATATCAGAAAATATTCCGGAGGCACCCATGAACTGATGATAAAATATTGTTTCAATGTCAGTTTACAACATGTACCTAAACGATATAAAAGTATTCGTTTTCTATGATTTTTGAAAAATTTTATTTTACTTGCAGTATTAAATAAAGTAATATTATGAAAAGATTGATCTTTATTGGTTTAATTGTCGCTTTTATTTTAAGCGGTTGTGGAGGCTCCTATAACGGAGAGCTGGTAGGGGTACAAACCAAGAGAAAGTATTTTGAACCAGAACCTTATGGTATGGTTTTCATACCACAGGGAAGTTTCAATATGGGACCCAGCGACCAGGATATCAGTTGGGCTATGAACTCTGAGAGCAAGACCGTAACTGTTGATGCTTTCTGGATGGACGAAACCGAAATCACTAACAGTGAATACCGGCAATTTATTAATTATGTCAAGGACTCAATCATCAGATATAAATTGGGAGAAGCCGGTGTTGACGGTTTTTATAAAGTTGATGAAAACGGCGACGAATATAATCCGCCGGTTATCAACTGGGATACAAAGATCGATACCAAAAACGAAGATATAAAAAATGTTATAGAGGAAATGTATTATCCTCCCAACGAACGTTTTTTCGGCCAGAAACAAATAGATACCCGTAAATTGATCTATGCCTATTTCTGGATCGATCTGAAACAGGCAGCCAAGGCAGCCAATAGCTGGGATTATCAAAAACAAACCTACCACGGTGAAGTTTATAATCAAAAAGGGGAAAAGGTCCCTATCCAGGACCGGTCATCTTTCATTTTTCATGATCAGGTACCTTGCTACCCCGACACCCTCGTCTGGATAAGAGATTTTACCTATTCGTATAACGAGCCATGGACTAACATGTATTTCTGGCATCCTTCCTTTTATGAGTACCCGATTGTAGGTGTTACCTGGAAACAGGCCAATGCTTTCAGCATCTGGCGTACAAAATACCTGAATGATTATCTGGCATCCGAAGGCCAGCCTTTTGTTCAGGAATACAGGTTGCCAACCGAAACAGAATGGGAATATGCTGCCCGTGGAGGTTTGGATCTCTCCATGTATCCCTGGGGCGGAGTTTATACACGTAATGATAAGGGCTGTTTCCTGGCTAATTTTAAACCCCTGAGGGGTAATTATATAGATGATGGCGCACTCGTAACCAATAAAGTAGGTTCTTACGAACCCAATGAATACGGACTATATGACATGGCAGGGAACGTTGCCGAATGGACCAGTAGTTCATATGATGAATCAGCCTATATGTTCATCCATGATATGAACCCTGATTATGAATACAACGCACGTCCTGACCAGGCTCCCGTTATGAAAAGAAAAGTGATCCGCGGGGGATCCTGGAAAGATATTGCTTACTATCTGCAGGTTAGTACACGTACCTATGAATATCAGGATTCGGCAAAATCATTTATTGGCTTTAGAAATGTAAGATCCTATATGGGAACCGGACTTTAATAATTCAGAAAACAATAATTTTATTACTTAATAATTATAAATTATGAAACTTAGGGAAATAGTTCAAAGTAGTGGCTGGAAAAATTTCATGGCCAAGTTATACGGATGGGGCGCATCTGTCGTAATCGTTGGTGCTTTGTTTAAAATACAACACTATCCGGGTGCCGGTCTCATGCTTATCATCGGGTTAAGTACAGAAGCAATCATTTTCTTCTTTTCTGCTTTTGAGCCTCCACATGAAGAACCCGACTGGAGCCTGGTCTATCCTGAACTGGCCGGTCTTACTGACGAAGAAGAAATGGAATCATTCCCCGTAGGAAGGTCAAGAGGAGGATATGGCGGATCCGGATCAGCCCTGGAAAAGTTTGATAATCTGCTGGAGCAGGGAGAGATCACACCCGATCTTTTTAACAAACTGGGACAAGGCCTTAGTAAACTCAGCACAACAGCCGAAAAACTGAACGATATCTCTGATGCTGCAGTGGCTACTGAAAAATATTCCGAGAGCATGAAAAAAGCTGCTGAAACCGTAGATAAACATACCGAACATTATGTCAGTTCCGCCGAAGAACTGAAAGGCTCCGTTAACCATCTTTCCAAATCCTATGACAAAACGGCTAACCTGATATCAGAATCAGGGACCAACTACCAGCGATTGGCAGAATCCTTTACTCATATAGAAGATGGCAGCAAATCCTACAACGTCAATCTGGAAACCCTTAATAAAAACCTGTCTGCATTAAATGCAGTGTATGAACTCCAGTTGCAAACTTCAAATGAGCAACTTAAAAAAGCAGAAGATGCATATGCCGGCCTGGCGCAAATGATGGAAGACCTGAAAGCTTCCGCCGAGAGCTCAAGCAGGTATCGTGAAGAAGTTACCAAACTCAGTGATAATTTGTCCGAATTAAATACCATTTACGGTAATATGCTTGCTGCAATGAATGTAATGAGAAAATAAAAAATTTGATCATACCTACTCCATAAACATATAATATTATGGCTCACGGAAAAGAAACCCCGAGACAAAAAATGATCGGGATGATGTACCTGGTTCTGACCTCACTTCTGGCTTTGAATGTTTCAAAAGAAGCTGTGGAAGCATTTAAAGTTGTTGACGAAAGTCTAACTGAAACAACACAGATCAACGTTCAAAGAAACAATTTGGTTTACAAAGACTTCGATGCTAAAGTTGCAGCCAATCCCATCAAGGCCGGTCCATGGAGAGATAAAGCCAAGGAAGTCAAGCAAAGAGCAAATGAACTTTATAATTATATCCAGAACCTGAAAATACAAATTGTCAGTACCGCAGAAGGAAAAAATACAGATGCTATTCAGGGAAAAAATATCATTGTCGAAAATATCCATAAAATTGACGAAAACAATGTTCCGTCACAGATCATGATCGGTGCCAATATGAATGGAAAGGCTTATGACCTGCACCATGCCATCGATCAATACAGGGATTTTCTGCTTCAGATTATTGGAAATAAGGATAACAATATTTCAAAATCCATTATCAGTACATTAAATACTGAAGATACTACCGACCCGGGCGGGGAGAAGGTTACCTGGGAAATACATAATTTTCACACCCTGCCACTTATTGCCGTGATCACCATCCTTTCCAAACTTCAAAGTGATGTAAGGAATACGGAAGGGCAGACCTTGAATTATCTATACAGTCAGATTGAAGCCAAGGATTTAACGGTTAATAAATTGGAGGCTATTGTTAAAGCTCCGACCAATTATGTGATGAAGGGAGGTGAATACCAGGCCCAGGTATTCGTTGCCGCTACGGATACTACACAAACACCTGAAGTTTTGGTTGGAAATTACAAACTGGTTACCAAAGCAAATGGTGAAAAAGAATACCAGATGATCGGGAAATACCAGAAATTACCTGTAGATAAAAGCGGACACGGGATTTATAAGGTTCCTGCCAGTACTACTGGCGAAAAGAAATGGGGAGGTCTGATCCGTATCAAAACCCCATCCGGAAATATTAACAGTTACCCTTTTGAGGCATCATATACCGTAGCTGCCCCCAATGTGGTTGTTTCACCTACTGCTATGAATGTTTTCTATGTCGGTGTAAATAATCCGGTGGACATCTCTGTTCCAGGCGTAGGTTCAGACAAGATCTCTGCCTCCATGACCAATGGGAGTATCAGAAGAGGAAAAACAAAAAGATTCCGTGGTTCATGGATTGTCAGACCCAAAGTGCCCGGAAAAAAAGCATTGGTACGCGTTACTGCTGATATGAACGGGAAGAAGATCACCTTCCCCGGCATGCCTTTCCGGGTTAAACGGGTTCCTGATCCGGTAGCAAAAGTAGCAGGGAAAAAAGGAGGACCTATTTCCAAATCCAACCTGGCTGCACAGAGTGTCGTTCTGGCTGAAATGGAAAATTTCGATTTCGACCTTAAGTTTCGCGTTACTTCATTCCGTTTATCTGTAACTATCAAAGGATTTACCTATGATGAAATTTCGAAGAGCAACCGACTGACACCTAAACAAAAAGGATTTATTAACCAAATGAGAAGAGGGCAACGTATCATCTTCGATGATATTAAAGCTGTCGGACCGGATAATACCACAAGAAAACTTAATCCAATAATTTTTACCATTCAATAACTTAAAGAATTTCCTGTCATGAAAAGAGCATTTGGATTAATCATTATTATGATTTTTGTCTTGGGCCCTGCCCTTCAAAAGGCACGGGCACAGGAAGAGAAACAGGAAAAATGGATTTATCAAAAATCCATGAGGAACAGACTCCCTGTTCCTTACCCTTACCTGAGAGAAGCAGATGTTATGTGGGCTAAAAAAGTTTGGAGACTAATCGATCTGCGCCAGAAAATGAACCTTCCGCTTTACTATCCTACAGTACCTATCGGAGACCGTAAAAGTCTTATTGATGTTATCTATGATGCTATCCGGGCAGGGGAAGTAAAAGCTTATGACCCGATGAAATCAGATATGACCCTGGAAATCACACAGGAAGATATCGAGAAAAATTTCGGAGCAGGGACAGAGACCATCCAGGTAGCCGATGAAAACGGAAACTACCACGATACAACCATTGTTAACAAAGCCAATACTTCCGAAGTTAAAGAATATATAATCCAGGAAGTTTGGTATTTTGACAAAAAGCTTTCTTCATTGAATGTCCGTATCCTGGGTTTGATGCCGATAAGACTTAGTATTAATCCGAATACCAATCAATTGGAAAAAAGGCCCCTTTTCTGGATCTATTATCCTGAATTCAGAAATATCTTTGCCAACCATGAAGTTTATAACCCACACAACGACGCACAAAAGATCTCTTTCGACGATCTCTTCCTGCAGCGCAGATTCTCCGGTTATATTATTGCCGAATCCAATGTCTATGATAACAGAAATGTTGATGAATATGAAACCGGACGAGCAGCATTGCTGGAATCCGAAAGAATAAAAAACAGTATCTTCAACATGGAGCAAGACCTTTGGGAATATTAATGATATCAATTATTTATTTGTAAAAAAGCCGCTTGTAAAGCGGCTTTTCTCTTTAATACATATTTTCTATCAAATATATTTGTCACCTGTTTTCATCTGTACATCTTTCACAAACTGTTTGATCTTTTGTTCTTCGTCTTTAGGACATATCAAAAGGATATCGCCTGACTGTACAACAATAAAATCTTTTAATCCATAGGCAACAATCAACCGGTTATCGTCAGTACGTATTATTGAATCCTTTGCCTCATAGAGGAAAGTCATTCCCCCTTTTACAACATTGCCATGATCATCTTTTTCGGAGTGTTCATACAGAGAATTCCATGTTCCCAGATCCGACCACCCAAAATCAGAACATAAAACATACACATTTTCAGCTTTCTCCATAATGGCATAGTCGATGGAGATTTCCGTACAATTGGAATAAGCCTTAAAAATAAAGCCCTTCTCTTTCTCCGTATTGTAAAAATCACGTCCTTCCTCAAAAATCTGATACAGATCCGGCATATATTTAGCAAAAGCATTGAGAATAGACCTGACTGACCAGATAAATATGCCGGAATTCCAATAGAAATCACCACTTTTTAAAAATAATTCGGCCATTTTCAGGTCCGGTTTCTCCGTAAATGTCTTAACTTTTCTGATGTTGTCACCCGATTGTCCTGGATCTCCTTTCTTTATCTGAATATAGCCATAGCCGGTTTCAGGACGGATGGGTTCAATGCCCAGGGTAATCAACGCTTCATTGCCGGTGGCAAAGGACAGTCCTTCTTCAATCAATTCTAAAAATTTTGGTTCATCCTGTATAAAATGATCGGAGGGTGAAACAACAACTACAGCATCAGGATCCGATTTTAAAATTTTATTACTGGAATAGGCAATACAGGGGGCAGTGTTCTTCCTTAATGGTTCGGAAATAACACAAGCCGGGTCTATGCCACTCAGTTGATCCAAAACAATATTCGTATATTCTTCATTGGTAATGATAAAAATATTTTCAACCGGACATATTTTTCTAAACCGGTCATAGGTCATCTGTAACAATGACCTGCCTACCCCCAGTATATCCAGAAACTGCTTGGGCATATTCATACGGCTTAATGGCCAGAAGCGACTTCCTACACCGCCAGCCATTATTATGCAATAATGATGTGTGTTCATAGATTTACGAAGATTAACTTTAACTTATCAAAGATAAATAAATAAAATGAATTCATTAAAATTCTTATTTTTACAAAATAAAATCTGCACTATGTTCAAGATGCTCGAAAATTTTGGAAGTTATTTTATTTTATTGGGAAAGGTTTTTGCCAAGCCCGAAAAAATGAAGATCTATTACCGTCAATTTTTGCATGAACTTAACAATATCGGTATTAATTCTCTGGGGATTGTTATTATTATTTCCCTTTTTATGGGGTCGGTTATCACCTTACAGACCGCTTACAATACGGAAAGTCCCTTTTTACCAAAATATCTGATCGGGCTGGGATGCCGGGACTCTCTGATCCTTGAACTGTCCTCAACCATGGTTGCCCTGATCCTTGCTGGTAAGGTAGGTTCCAATATTGCTTCGGAGCTGGGGACCATGCGCGTAACCGAACAAATAGATGCCCTGGAGATCATGGGAATAAATTCAGCATCCTATCTGATCTTTCCCAAAATCATTGCAGCTATGTTTTTCCATCCATTCCTCACCCTTATCAGTATTATTATTGGTATTTTCGGTGGTTGGATATCTATCGTTATTACCGGAATT
>WFSC01000202.1 GCA_015486185.1 Bacteroidales bacterium
CCTCCTTCCATGCTTATCTTACCTTGTCTGAAGCAGTCAAGCTGGCTGCTATAGGCTTTGAAAAAGACGTAAAAACCCTTAGTTGCTGTGCTGTGTGAAATAAATATCCGGTATCCGGTAAAATAAAAAGAAGGAGTAAAAATTTACCGTACCAGTTTAAATCCGGCAAATGCTTTACCGTTAAGGAATACCGTAAGCTGTCCTGGCCGGTGTACAGGAAGGACAAATATTGTACGGGAACCTTTTGTTTTTGGCATTAAGGAATTTGGATAATTCCTGCCGTTGAGAGCAAAGTTTATTATTCCGCCCTGGTAATTTTCCAGGACCAACGACCATCTTTTTTTTCCCGACAGCTTAACCACCCCTTCCGGGGGACTTATGATCCTGATCCCGGATCGCAATGCCTCGGGATAATAGAGGGGTAACCGTGCAAACTCTTCAGGTGTCATCTTTATAAACAGCCATTTTTTATCAAACGGATAATGGTTGAGATAAAACTTATCAGGAGGTGTAAAAAAATAAACATTATCATAATCCTGGTGGAATTTTGGCGGACTTCCGTTGATGTAACCCGCACCCCAGGTGACATCGACAAACTTCCATTGCCCGTTTAGGTGTACCGCATTCCAGGAATGATTCGGGGTACCCGGTAACCTGCCGATATCCGACTCATGAATTTTTGCTGTTCCTGAAATGATCACACAATCTATGTCCAGTATCCCGCATACTACCTTATATAAGGCAGCATAACCATGACAAACCGCTTTATGCTTTCTCAATGTCCGGATCGCCAGCTCCTGCTGAAGCTGGTTTTCTTTAATTTGCTTTTCCTCGCGGGAAGAATAGGAAAAGGAAACGATCTTTTGCGGTTTGTTCAACGCACGGATGTTATAGGTAATATGATTTGCTATCCATGTAAATGCCGCTCTTGCTTCTTCATCCGGTCTGGTGAAGTTTTGACTGATCAAAGCGGCCAGCTTATCCGGTGAAGAAAAAGAGGCAGGCCAGGTGGCAACGATCCGGTCCACGTTATCAAAATCCTGACCTGCAAGAGGAGTCCATATCAGGTAAAAAAGGATGATCACATATTTAATTATGAGCCGTGTCATATTTCCATGAAAATAAATTCATTATTAATAACCAAAAGTACGCATCTTTGTGATAAGCCTCATTCCTGTTGTAAAAAGACTAACCGGTTCGGAGAGAATAAACGATAAAGGCAGGCCTGCGAGGAAAGAACTTCCATATTTTGCAATTACATGGAAAACCGTTTGTATCCAAATTATTTTCTGATCAAAATGCATTTCCCTGATAAATCCTGGATTTATCCAAAGGAACAATCTTACCTGTGTAGTTTAGGGCATTAGCTGTATTACCCCGTATGGTAGCTTCTGCACGAAGATTTTCGGGAACAATATCTATGGTTACAAACAGGGTGCCGACATTTGAAAATATATCAAAACTTACGATGTAATCCCCTTTTTTATGCTGCATAATCTTGTAGGCTTGTAAATCTCCCACAACAGTAATACCTCCAACACCATTGTACCCAATCATGCTGGGGTCACCAAACTGAAAAGATGCTTTATCCCCTTTTACAATGATAAAATTAATATCAGAATTTACTTCTAACATATTCCCCTGATCATCTGACAGATACTGTGCTTCAAGAACAAAAGCACGCTCATTCACAAGTTTTGTTATTAACGCCCTGTTTGCAGCATTCTCTTTTGCAATGGCCGCCTTACGGGCTTCCCTTTGTTTTTCTTTGGCTGCTTTCCTTGTTTCCCTGGCATTTTCCTGACCCATAACAGAGAAAGCAACCATGAACATCGTGATCATTATTATACCTAATCTTTTCATTATTTCAAATTTTATGTTATTAATTATGAGGCAAAATACATGCCATAATGCTTATTCAGGCAAAAGATTATGAGATCCGGATCCCGTTATTTATGGACTTTGTTTACCACGGAGGATAATAGCCCCTCACCTGGGAGGGGTTGGGGAGGGGAAAGAGCAAAGAGTGTAAACGATCCCATACC
>WFSC01000203.1 GCA_015486185.1 Bacteroidales bacterium
CATTTGGTTGCTGCGCTCCCGGTAATTTGTTCTTCACTATATTCGGAACGTAATTATACAGCTTAATTTCTACTCAATCTCGCAACCGAAGGTTGCTAATTTCGTGGGCGACTCGCCTTTGCGTAGCCGCTACGGCGTAGCAAGGAGCCCACTAATTACTACTTAATTTCGCATGCGCAGCATGCTAATTTCGCCATGAGCGTAACGAATGGCAAATTTCCACCTAATTTATTCCGTACCTATCCTTCCTGCTTCTTCGTATCCTCAATTTCCTTACCCATCACACTATAGATAAAAAGGATCACGGCTGAAGAGGCAAAAATGACCACAAGCGATAAAAGCAATTTTCGCACTACCTGGTCAAGGTCAATAATATCCCAGATACCCAGCAGGGCTATGACAGTAAAAATAAGAACCAATAAGATCAGAAACCAAATGATGATTTTTTTTGGTGTCATAGAAGTATGTTTTAGTTTGAAGTAAAGATATAAAAAAAAAGAATATTTTCCTGGATCGCGTTTGCTGGTTCCTGGTTGCCGGGATTTCCATTATCTTTATGTCGTCAAGATTAAAGCGTGTCTATGGAACAATCAAAGGAGTATGGAACGATGATCGATGATCGTTGAACGTTGATCGGCGAACAGAACCAGGAACCAGGAACCAGTAATCAATGTTATTCTTATCTTTGGATATTTTAATTCAAATAAAATAACGACTTCTTGAAGAAAGTTATTCTGTCAGTTACCAACGACCTCGTTACCGACCAGCGGGTACACAAGGTATGCATGATGTTGATGCAAATGGGATTTGAACCATTACTGGTGGGGCGTATCCTTTTGGACAGTCCTCCCATGGATACCCGTCCGTATGCATGGAAAAGAATGAGATTGTTGTTTGCGAAGGGCCCCTTATTTTATGCTGAATATAATATTCGCCTTTTTTTGTTTCTTTTGTTCCATAAGGCAGATCTCCTGACTGCCAATGATCTGGATACTTTACCTGCCGGTTATTTTGCATCACGGATAAAAAATATCCCCCTGATTTATGATGCCCATGAATATTTTACCGAGGTTCCGGAGTTGCAGGGACGATATGCCCGAAAAGTATGGCTGGCTTTTGAGCGTTTTATCTTTCCGAAATTAAAAAATATAACTACCGTCAGCGCATCTATTGCCGGAGCGTATGAAAAAAAATATGGCGTTCCCGTGCGGGTTGTAAGGAACCTGCCGGCCGGCGATCTGCCGGAGGTGAAGCCGGTCAGTAAAAAGGAACTGAATATTCCGGAGGACTGGAAGCTGGTGATACTGCAGGGCTCGGGTATTAACAGGGACCGGGGGGGTGAAGAGGCCGTACTGGCCATGAAACAGGTGGAAAGAGCGGTTTTGTTGGTTGTGGGTGGCGGAGATGCTTTGCCGGCTATAAAAAAACTGGTGGTGGAAGAAGGCCTGGATGAGAAGGTGCGGTTTTTTCCGAGGCAACAGATAAAAAGGCTTTATTCTTATACCGTTGCTGCAGATGTAGGGCTTTCCCTGGACAAGGATACCTGCCTGAACATGCGCTACAGTCTGCCGAACAAACTTTTTGATTACATTCGCTGCGGTACCCCCGTGTTGGCATCTCACCTGCCGGAAGTAGCCGGGATCGTGGAAAAATATGATGTGGGAATGATACTGAAAACATATTCCGTGAATGCCATTGCCGAAGGGATAAATACAATGCTGGATAAGAATTTCAAATATATAAAAGCTGACAATCTGAAAATAGCGGCCGCAGAACTAACCTGGGAAAAAGAAGCAAAAACACTAAAGGAAATATATGGAAAGTATCTTGCAGAAGGCAGAAGGAAAAAGGAATAGTGGAATGATGGAATAATGGAGAGACGCAATTTATTGCGTCTCAATGAATAACGAGACATGACAGAAAAACATCTGCATATCATTGCCTTTGATAACCCTTATCCACCGGATTACGGGGGAGTTATTGATATCTATTATAAGTTAAAGACCCTATGGAAAGCAGGCGTTAAAATTCATCTGCATTGCTTCGTATATGGTAGCCGGAAGCTGGCTACAGAACTGAACCGGTATTGTGTGGAGGTGCATTATTACAAACGGCATACGGGAATCCTTTCTTTCATCAGTCTGACTCCTTATATCATACGAAGCAGAATGTCCCGGATTCTGGAAGAGAGGTTGCTGAAGGATGATCATCCTGTTTTGTGTGAAGGGATCCATACCTGTGGGATCCTCAGGAATCCTGCCTTAAAAAGACGCAGGATAATATTCCGCCCTTCGAATGTTGAGCATGAATATTATGCCGGGTTAGCCCGTCTTGAAAAAAATATCCTGAAAAAAATCTTTTTTCTGGCAGAAGCTTTTAAGCTGAAGCGATGGGAAAGCAATCTGGGTGGTGTCTCTCTGATCCTTCCGGTATCTGAACATGACGAGACTTATTTCAGAGCCCGTTTTCCCGGGCAACAGATCACCCTGCTGTATAGTTTTCATCCGTTTGAACAGGTGGATATCCTGCCGGGGACAGGAGAATATATTTTATTTCACGGCAACCTTTCGGTGCCTGATAATCTGCAGGTAGCTTTGTATCTGCTTGATGAAATAGTGCCGGAAATCGACCTGCCGCTGGTCATTGCGGGAAAAGAACCTCCGGCAATTCTGGAAAAAAGGATCAACGGCATGCAAAACGTTCGCCTTATCAGTAATCCCGGCGATGATGAAATGGACGGGTTGATCCGGGAAGCCCATATCCATTTATTGCTTACATTCCAGAAAGCAGGCCTGAAACTGAAACTGTTGGTAGCCTTGTTCAGAGGGCGACACATCATTGTAAACAGCGATATGCTGACACTGAAAGGTCTGGATCAATGTGTACAAGTGGGTGATACCAGCCAAAAAACGATTGAAATAATACGGGATCTGCAAAAAAAAGCATTCGGAGAAGAGGATATCCGCCATAGAAAAAATTGCCTGCCCCCTTCTCTTCGGAATGAGAAAAAAGGAAATATCCTGATTAATAACTTCCTGTAAGTAGGATGAAGTTTTTATTTATCTTTGACATCTTTCAGTAAAATAGTACTGCAGTGAAAAAACTAATGAATTATCGGAGATGGTTGACCGGACCAGTGATCTGTGCTTTTCTGTTTTTTGTACTGTTGCCGGATGCAATGCCGGCTAAGAGATATCGTGGATTTTTCCGTTCTTATGATAAGGCGGTAAGTGCTTCTGTGCATGATCATCAGGTAATGATGCTCGATTTCTATCGAAAGGGGTGTTTTCCAAGTAAACAGCTTGATCAGGAAGTATATCATAATAAAGAATTTCTGCCTTTTACAGACAGTATGGTATGTATTAAAATTGATGGAGAAACACCGTCAGGAAAAAAGATCAGGGAGAAATATAATATTCCCGGTTATCCTACGGTCCTTTTTGTTGATCCGGGGGGAAATGAACTGGAGCGCATTACCAGTTATGTGCCCCGGGCCTATTTTATTGAAACGGTGCAACGTATATTAAAAGGGGATGCCATCTCTGCGCTGGAAAAAAGATTTCCCCAGCAAACAGGATACAATGATCTGTATATTTTGTCGATATACTATGTCCGGAATGTATTTGATAAAAAAAAGCTGGATATGTATTTTAATGCTTTCCGGGAGCTGGATCCTTCATATAAAAAGGATTCTACCAGGGTGCTTTGCCGTTATGTCCTGCAGAAGGAATTACGATTGGGAGTATATAGTGCGGCCGGCGAAATCGAGTCATTCCTGTATGATGTGCCCCGGGGGAATTCCTATAAGCTTGCCATCCTGCTGACGAATTATTTCCTGAAACTGGGGGAAAAACAACAGGCCTGGGATTTCTTCTCAGGTTATTATATGCTACGTGAGAATAAAGCTCCCATTGAAGCCTATTACCGGGAACTGAAGAAAAAACTGGGGAAAGAATGACGAAGTGACGAAGTCAGTATAATTTTAAAAACTCATAGGTATTTCCCAGATAATCCAGAAAACGGATAAAATCATCAAAGCGGATGGCCAGGGTGGCGGTGTTGATATTTGGATGGAAGCTGATCTTATCAAATTGTTTCAGGTTCTCATCAATAAACAGATGCACATGATGCTCTTTGTCATTGATCAGGCCGAAAGGAGAGACGCTGCCGGGAGAGAGGCCGAGGTATTTCTGCAGCCGCTTTTCCGAGGCAAGGGATAGCTTGCCCTGATGCAGCATTTTTTCCAGGTCATGGATTGCCAGTAAGTTGCGATGCTCCAGAATGACCAGATAATGACGGTTTCCCTTGTGGTTCCGGAGAAAAAGATTTTTGCACTTTCCGGCATTAATATCTTTCCAGTATTCGATGGCTTCAGTCACTGTCGGTGCCGGCGGATGTTCATAATATTCGAATGGGATATTCAGTTTCTCCAGCAAATCATACAGTTCTTTTGGTCCTACCATGATACGGGATTCAGATAGATTGACGACAAAGATAAAAAAAGTGTTACTATAAAACACGAACAATTTGTGCTAACGGGTTAGCCTCAGGTTATTTAAATAAAAAAAACGCATCTTTGCAAAAAATATAAGTGGGGACAGGATGAAGGAAGAACACAGAAAAAATGATAATGCCCTTTTGGTACGGAACCGGTACCGTAGTTTTTTACGTTCGATAAAAAAATACATGGGTGAAGAGGAACAGGTGCTGGTCCGGAAGGCGGTACGCCATCTGTTGTCTCTGCCCGGGAGGGAGATGAGCTTTACCGGCGAGCCTTACCTGGTACATGCCATGAACGTGGCCCGGATTGTGATGGAGCAGATGGGGATGGGGATGGTCTCCGTAATAGGGGCACTGTATCATGATATCAGCCGTATTCAAAATATACCTCCTTCATTTTTTGAAAAGGAATTTGGATCGCAGGTGAGTAAGCTGATCTCCGGACTGGATAAGATATCAGGTCTCGATCCGCAATTGACGGTGGTACAATCTGAGAATTTCAGACAGCTTATTTTGAATCTGGCCGGGGATATCCGTGTGATCCTGATCCGTTTGGCCGAGCATCTGGAACTTATGAGGCATCTTGGAAATGCTTCACATGAAGATCAGGTAAACATTTCTACTGCTGCCTATCATCTGTATGCCCCGCTGGCTCACAGACTGGGCCTCTACAACCTGAAATCAGAGTTGGAGGACCTGTCAATGAAATATCTGGAACCTGATGTATATGAGCAGATCCGCAGTGAGATCGCGAAAACCAAGACTTCCCGGTACCGGTTGATCCGGGAGTTTATCGAGCCGGTGAAAAAAAGAATGGAAGCGGAAGGGTTACGATTTACGATAAAAAGCAGGATGAAATCAGTCCATTCCATATGGACAAAAATGAAAAAGCAAAAGGTTGGTTTTGATGAGGTGTATGATATTTTTGCCGTCAGGATCATTCTGGACAGTACGGGGGAAAAGGAGAAAGAAGATTGCTGGCGGGTTTATTCCATTGTGACAGATCTATATACGCCAAACCCTAAACGTTTGCGTGATTGGATATCTATCC
>WFSC01000204.1 GCA_015486185.1 Bacteroidales bacterium
GAATGGCCATGCGTATTCCTGCACGGGACAGAAAACCGGCCAGGGAAGTGCCAATAGCTCCCCCCCCACCTGTTAAAACGCAAACTTTGTCTTTTAAGTCATCGAAATTTACCGGGTTCATATTTTTTTGCTTTTTAATTAAAATATATAATCCTGGGTTTTTAGAGGTCGGAATAATCCTGGAAGTTTTCCCGGACCACGATCTCTATAGGCATAGAATGATCTTTTTCGATCTCTCTTTTTCGGACCAGATAATTAAAAAGTGCCAGGATCCCGTCATATCCCTGGGCCATAGGTTTCTGGCACAATAATACATCAATGATCCCCTTGTTCAGATAACCCACGTTATCGGGTGTGAGATCATAGCCGATAAACATCAACTGGTCTTTCCCGATTTTTTGAAGGCTCCGGGCTACTTTATGGGCAGAAGAGGTAACAAACAGGCCCAGTGTTTTATGATGCAGCCTTTCATAAAGCGTATGGGTAAGTAATAATTCTTCTCTGGGTCCGATGTTCAAATTTACAATTTTTCCGCGGAAATGATGATCCTCCAGAAACTGTTGCATGCCCTTTTCCCTGTTCTTCAGATGCAAATGATTTTCCAGATCGGAAGTAAAGTTTATAATAATAACTTCCGATTTCTTTTTCAGATGAAACCAGATCAACCGGCCTGCCAGATAACCACTGCGAAAAGAATCCTGTCCGAAATAACTGAGATAGTTTGTTCCTTCCACTATTGAGTCAATAAAAACATAGGGGATATGGTTGGCATCCAGTTTTTTAGCCAGATCCCCCGCTTCCCGGTGAAATAACGGGGCCATCAGGACACCATCCGGCTTGTTTAATAAAATATTCAGAGATTCCTGGCGGAAAGATTCTTCATCATCCTGATCAAAAAAATAATTTTCTACCCGTACACCGTACCCGGATAATTCATCTGCAGCTTTCAGGATACCGTTCAAAGGCGTTTGCCAATATGAATTGTCTCGTTTTGGTTTGGGAGTAAAGGTGGCAAAAACAAAAGTTTTATCTGATGCCAGCCGTTGTGCCAGTACATTGGGCTGGTAATCCATCTCCCGGCAAATCTTAAGAACTTTTTTCTGCGTATCTTCCGATACCCTCCCCCGGTTATGAATAACCCGGTCCACCGTGCCGATGGATACACCGGCACGTTTCGCTACATCCTTGATGCTAACTTTTTTCATGACAAACAATGTATTATAGATATATTTTGCAAAGATAAAATAAATTTTAAGGGCGTGTACGTACACGCAGAATTTTTTTTTATATATTCGCAAAGAGATTTTCAGCTTTCTGTATTTTAATTTAATATGGAATATATTTTTTTTAAAACATATTATCAGATTGCCCCATGAAGCGGAGATATTTATTTTTCATGGTTATTATGTTTTCTTTTATTTCGGGCTTTATGGCCTGTAATTCCGGAAAAAATGAACAATCCCAACCCAATGTCCTATTCCTTTTTGTAGATGATCTTCGTCCCGAGCTTCATTGTTATGGTGATACATTGATCCATAGTCCTAACATAGACCGCCTGGCAAGACAGGGAATACTATTTCGAAACGAGTTTGTTACAGTGCCGACTTGCGGTGCATCACGTTACAGCCTGCTTACGGGCAGACTCCCCAGGACGATAGGAGCCCTTTCCAATCAAGCTTGCCGCCATTATATCGGGGAGGCGAAAAAACACGATCATCCGGAAACTTTTATTGAACGGTTGAAAGATCATGGTTACTACACGGTAGGAATTGGCAAAATCAGTCATTATGCCGATGGTCTCCTTTATCCTTACAACGGGAGTCCTGAAGGGGCACCTTTGGAACTTCCGCATAGTTGGGATGAAATGCTTTTTAATGCCGGCAAATGGGGGACGGGGTGGAATGCCTTCTTCGGCTATGCCGATGGCAGTAACCGGAACGGCAGGAACCATATGGTGAAACCATATGAATGTGCTGATGTAAGCGACGAAGGGTATCCTGATGGTCTGACCGCTGATCTGGCTTTGAAGAAATTACGTGAACTGGCTGCCCGGAAACAGCCTTTCTTTCTGGCAGTAGGCTTTTTCAAGCCCCATCTTCCTTTCAACTCTCCTAAAAAATACTGGGATCTCTATGATGAATCAACCATTCCCCTGACGCCATCCCCTGATATTCCCGAACATGTGAATCCTGCCAGCTTGCATAATAGCGGGGAATTCAATTCGTATAAATCCGGAGATGAGCATCCTTCTTTGGATCATCCGGTCTCGGATGCCTATGCCCGGAAATTAAGACATGCCTATTTTGCGGCAGTCAGTTATACGGATGCGCAGGTGGGAAAAGTTCTGACTGAACTGGACAGTCTTGGACTAAGTGATAACACGATCGTGATACTGTGGGGAGATCACGGGTGGCATCTCGGCGATGACAGGGTGTGGGGAAAACATACCATCTTTGAATGGGCCCTGCGGAGTGCTTTTATGATGCGGGTGCCGGGGATGGGGCAGGGAAAAGTCTGCGATCACGTGATCAGCTCGGTGGATATTTATCCGACCCTGATGGAACTTTGCGGGATCAAGGATACCCTCCGGGTGGATGGGGAAAGCTTTTACCCTTTATTGAAGGATCCGTCGGATCCCGGCTGGAGAGACATAGCATACAGTTATTACAGGCACGGGATTTCCATGCGGACATCCCGGTATCGTCTTACCCGCTATTTCAGAAAAGCTGAACCCGTGACAGAATTGTACGATCATCTGACAGATCCTTATGAAAACAAGAACATAGCTGACAGCAATCCTGACATTGTGGATAGCCTGATGGTTATATGGAAGAAAGGGGATACCGGGTTGTATAAGGCAGAAGGCATCCACCTTCGCTAAGGCTACGGTGGACAAGGATGATTGTTGAACGATGAATGGAAGAAGAGGAGGAAAAGTAAGAAGTAATTTACAGGTTAAAAATAAAATAAGAAAGGGTAAAACGATGAAAAGGTTATTTTCTTTTGCATGGGTTATTTTGTTGGTCGGATCCGGGGTTGGTTTTTCCCAACAAAATAAAGGGATCTATCATGACGGATGGATCGATCTAAACAAAAACGGAAAAAAAGATGTTTACGAAGATCCTTCTGCACCGGTAGAAGCGAGGATAAAGGACCTGCTTTCGCAGATGACTCTTGATGAAAAGACCTGCCAGTTGGCTACCCTTTACGGATACCACAAGGTCTTACAGGATGAACTGCCTACACCCGGCTGGAAAAATGAAATCTGGAAAGACGGGATCGCAAATATTGATGAACATCTGAATGGTGTAAGGAAGATCAGCCGCTACAGTTATCCTTTTTCCAGGCATGCGGAAGCCATCAATACGGTTCAGCGTTTTTTTATAGAAGAGACCCGGCTGGGCATCCCGGTAGATTTTACCGATGAGGGCATTCGGGGGATATGTCATTATAAAGCGACTTATTTCCCGGCACAGATAGGAGTGGCCAGTGCATGGGACTGGTTACTGGTGAGAAAGATCGGCGAAGTGACCGGGGCTGAGGCAAAAGCACTGGGATATACTAATGTTTATTCTCCTATCCTGGGCCTTGGCAGGGATCCACGATGGGGTCGCATTGTGGAAACCTATGGGGAAGATCCTTATCTGGTTTCCCGGTTGGGCAAACAGGAGGTGTTGGGATTGCAAAGCCAGGGAGTGGCGTCCACTGCCAAACATTATGCCGTTTACAGTGTGCCGGTAGGAGGCAGGGACGGGGGATCGCGTACCGATCCGCATCAAACGCCACGTGCGGTATGGTCATTGTTCCTCGAACCTTTCCGGGTTGATTTTACGGAAGCCCACGGACTGGGGGTTATGAGCTCATATAATGATTATAACGGGATCCCCATAACTGGAAGTCATTATTTTTTGACCACTGTTTTGCGTCAGAAATTTGGGTTTAAGGGATATGTGGTGTCGGATAGTGATGCCCTGGAATATCTTTTTACCAAACATAAGGTGTCTCCTACCTATGAGGATGCTATTGCCCGGGCTTACAATGCCGGCTTGAATGTGCGGACTACCTTTACAAAACCGGAAGTGTTTATCATCCCTCTGCGGAAAGCTGTGCGTGATGGAAAAATATCGGAAGCAACAATTGACCAAAGGGTGTCAGATGTGCTGAGGGTGAAATTTCTCCTGGGTCTTTTTGATCATCCCTATGTAAAGGATCCGGCTGCCGCAGATAAGATTGTACACTCTGATGCACATAAAAAACTGGCCCTGCAGGCAGCACATGAGTCAATGATCCTGCTGAAAAATGAAGGGGGACTTCTGCCTTTGAAAAAGACATTGAAAACTGTTGCTGTCATTGGTCCTGATATTGAAGAAGTGAAACAGATCAGTTCCCGCTATGGTCCACGGGATCCTGAGCTGATAACCGTTCTGGAAGGAATAAGACAGGAAGTATCGCCGGCAACACGTGTATTGCATGCCAAAGGTTGCACGCTCACAGATCCTCATTTTCCGGAAAGTGATCTATATTCCTTCCCCATGACAGCAGATGAAAAGAAAATGATCGATGAGGCTGTCCGTATTGCAAAAAAAGCAGATGTGGCCATAATGGTACTGGGAGGTGATAACCGTACCTGCCGGGAAGGTAGGTCCCGCACCTCCCTTGATCTGACGGGGAGACAACGTGATCTGATACAGGCTGTTTACCATACCGGAACACCCGTAGTCCTGGTATTGATGAACGGGAGACCGCTCACGATAAACTGGTGTGCCGCTCATGTGCCGGCAATTGTGGAAGCCTGGTTTCCCGGTGAGTTTACCGGAAAAGCCATTGCTGATGTTTTGTTTGGCGATTATAACCCCGGGGGTAAATTGCCCGTTACTTTCCCCAAAAGTGTGGGACAGATCCCCTATGCCTTTCCTTATATTCCCGGTGCCCGTTCCAAAGGGATCACGCGTGTTTCCGGGGCCCTCTTCCCCTTTGGTTACGGATTGAGTTATACTACGTTCGCCTACTCAGGCCTTTCCATTGATCCGGATACCGCCGGACTGTTGAACAATGTAAAGGTGTCCTTTACTGTGCAGAATACGGGAAAAAGGCCGGGAGATGAAGTGGCCCAGTTATACATAAATGATGTTGTCAGCTCGGTGATTACCTATGAAAAGGTGTTGAGGGGATTTGAGCGTATCCATCTGAAACCCGGGGAGAAAAAAACGGTAACATTCACCCTGACTCCCCGGGACCTGGGTTTTTACGGAAAAGATATGGAATTTACGGTAGAACCTGGCCGGTTTGATGTGTTTGTAGGTAGCAGCTCGGAGGATATACGCCTGAAAGGATCCTTTTCGCTGGTAAACAGAAAAGGGATCAATGGGATTTACAAACAACGGTAAAAACAGATA
>WFSC01000205.1 GCA_015486185.1 Bacteroidales bacterium
ATTTTCATGCAGGAGCCGAGGTGGTCAACTATCCGTGGGATAGCTGGACCTCCTCTGAAAAGACCCATGCTGACGATTCCTGGTTCCGGTTTATTTCCCGGGAATATGCAGATACGGCTCACAACTATAGCCCGGCCGGCTATATGACAGATCTGGAAAATGGCATCACCAATGGTGGCGACTGGTACCAGATCAGCGGTGGTCGGCAGGATTATGTTACTTATTTCCTTCACGGACGCGAGACAACCATAGAGCTGGATAATACCAAGATAACCCCTGTCGGCGATCTCGCAACTCTGTGGCAGTCCAACTTTCATTCGTTGCTGAATTACATGCATGAAGCCTTATACGGGATTGCGGGAAAGATAAGTGATTCACTGACAGGAGTACCTTTGCGGGCAAAGATTGAGATTCCCGGCCACGATATTGACAGCTCCTGGGTTTGGTCAGATTCTGTCAGCGGATCCTTTTACAGGTTGCTCGATTCCGGCGCCTATACGTTGCGTGTATCTGCTCCCGGTTATCAGACCAAGGTCTTTCCCGGCATCACTATTACCAGACACCATCAAATTTACCTGAACATTAGCCTGGCTTCTCGCTCCAGCAACAAAAACAATTATCCCTCCTCCAGTCTAAACATTTATCCCAACCCTGTAATTACAGGCTCTCAGGTCACGGTTTCCTGGCCGGGAAATGAAGAGGTAACCATTTCCTTCATTGCCATTGACGGCCGGATGGAAAGGCTGATAAAAGCATCATTCAGACAGGGAGATAACCGTATCATGTTGCCTCAGGGTCTTACCGGTATGTGTTTCATAACCATAGAGGGCCGGAAATATGGACCATTGACCGGCAAGATCATCATCCTACCTTAAAAAAATCTTTTCATTAAAGATTCCCGGGAATAAGATGTCTGCATTTTATTTGAAAACACTATTTTTGCACGAATCTTTAGAAAGATTGGAAATTATGCGACATGTAACAAAAACGACCAGGGTTTTTCTTTTAGGGATAATTGTAACTTTTGCCTCTTCATGGCCGGGATTTTCCCAGTTTATCAAGAAACTTCCTTCGCACAAACCCAGGTTGATCGTAACCATTGTCATTGATCCTTTTAGTTTTGACCAGCTAAACCGTTATCAGGACCGTATGGGAAAAGATGGGTTCAAACGGTTGATCAATCAGGGATGTTTTTTCCGTAATGCCCGTTACAATTATTTTTTTACCGAGCCGGAATCGGGGATTGCCACGCTGGCGACAGGTGCCAATCCGGACATTCACGGTATTACAGGCGCGAGCTGGTTTGAGCCATTGCATAGTCAGGAAATTCTATGTACGTCAGACGATCAGGTTACTGCAACAGGCGGAAGTTATGACAATGGGCTGCATTCACCGCAAAAACTGCTCACATCCACCATTGGCGATGAGATAAGGTTGAACAGCAGGTTTGGCTCAAAAGTATATAGTGTCAGTATGGATCCTGAGAGTGCCGTCCTTTTGGGAGGTCATTTATCCAACGGCACATTTTGGTTTGACAATGTTACCGGAACCTGGATGAGCAGTTCATTTTACATGGACTCACTGCCTGAATGGGTACGGAAATTCAACGAGAAGGGTTTGACAGATCTTTATCTGCAGAAATCATGGGAAACATTACTGCCTCTTCAGGATTATACGGCAAGTTTATCAGACAGCAGTGACACACGGAGAGGCATACGGAACCATACAGTATTTCCATATGATCTGAAAAAACTTTCCGGGGCCCGACGGAAAAAGGAAAACTTTTCATTGATCCGGTTCACACCTTATGCCAATACGCTGACCAAGGATTTTGTAACCAATCTGATTCTTGAGGAACATCTTGGAAAAGATGACACCTGTGATTTCCTAGGTGTAGTATTCTCTGCCAACCGGTATATCCTGAAAGCTTTTGGCCCTATGTCCGTTGAAATGGAGGATGCCATGCTCAGGTTGGATCGTGATATTGCCGGGCTCCTCACATTTCTGGATGAGGAAGTTGGAAAAGAAAATGTTTTAGTGGTGCTCACTGCCTCCCGTGGGATCACACCTGATCCGACCTATATGCAAACGCTCCGTATGCCCTCCGGATATTTTAATCCCAATCAGGCCATGGCTTTGCTGCGAAGTTACATGAATGTTATATATGGTGAGGGGAAGTGGGTAAAGGGTTATCATAACCACCAGGTCTATCTGAATCACACCCTGATCGAAGACGCCAACTTATCACTATATAATATGCAGGATAGAATTGCCGACTTTATGATCCAGTTTACCGGAGTAAACCGGGTTATGACCGGACATGCCTTACGGGAATCGGGAAACGCCGGTGATCTTTTCCTCAGGGTCCAGAACGGTTATTTCCCCAAACGATCGGGAGATCTTTTTATCATCCTGGACCCGGGATGGAAAGAAAAAGCGGGAGAAAAAGAGTCCAACGGTACCGGTTTTTGGTATGACTCGCATGTACCTCTCATCTGGTATGGCTGGAAAATTCCGCGAAAGGTTATTTATCATCCTGTTGACCTTACCAGTGTGGCACCCACACTGTCATTTTTTCTGAATATTCCCGCACCTAATGGATCCGAAGGAAAATTACTGGAAGAATTATTAGAAATAAAGGCAAAATAATGATTTGGAATGATTGTTGTAATTTTTTTTTTGAAATACTATTTGTATCTATCTGGATATTTATATATTTGCAAACTAAAGTTTTAACTAATGATAAAACATGTCATGAAAGGAATGAGGTCTTTAATTTTAACGGCTATCTTTTTTACAGGAATGATAGCGCTGGCTACAGCCCAGACTACAGACAAAGATGTGATTGACGCCTACAACAAGGCTGTGCAATTGCTCAATACGGATACTAAAGCGGCCATTGCGTCATTTGAAAAATGCATCTCTCTGGCCGGCCAGGTTGATGAACTTGGAGATAAGGCACAAGAATCGGAAAAACTTGCACAGGACCAGATCCCTAAATTATATTTCAAACTGGCCGTTGAATCCTATAAAAAACGGGATTTTCAGGGAGCCATCAACAATTTTGGAAAATCCAGGGACACCGGGAAAAAATATGGGAATACAGCCCTGGCACAAAAAAGTGCCAGTCTTATCCCCAAAGTTTATTATGCCTGGGGAAAACAGGAATTCATAAAGAAGAATTACGACAATGCCCTTAAGATATTTGATAAGGGCATCAGTATTAATCCCAATCTGGCCAGTGCTTATCTGGGAAAAGCGCTGGTTTATGACAAGCTGAAACAGGAGGACAAGATGAAACAAGCTGCCGATCAGGCTATCCAAATAGGGAACAAGATACATGACCAGAAAACCCTGAATTCAGCCAGGAAATTTATGCAGAATTATTATTATAATCATGCCGTAATTGCCATTCAGAACAAAAAGACGGATTTAGGCATGAAATATTTACAATCCTCTGTTTCCTATGGTAATAATTCACCGGATGTCTATTATGAACTTTCCAAGCTTTACAATCAGCAGGGGAAATACGATCTGGCTTATACAAATATACAAAAAGCCATATCGCTGGATCATGGGAATGAAATTATCAAGGCACGTTATTATTACACTCTTGGAAAGATCTATGAACACCAGGGTAAGAAAGCAGAAGCTTGTAGTGCTTTCAAAAAAGCGTTACATCCTCCTTACACCGAAAGTGCCAAATATGAGATCGAGAATGTGCTGAAATGTGGAAAATAATATTTTTAACTGACAAAAAGCTGCCTTTCGGGCAGTTTTTTTTACATTTTATCTGACAACTCTCTCATTTGTGCCAAAAATTCCGGATGGGTTTCAATGGCATTCCCTACTACCAGGACATCTGCGCCGGCCCGGTAAAGTTCATCGGCTTGTTCTATCGTCTTTATCCCTCCGCCCACGACCAACGGAACAGTAATTTCTTCCTTCACCTTTTTTACCAAAGAAGCAGGTACGGGCGAATCGGCGCCACTGCCCTTTTCGAGATATATCATGCTATTGCCGGTGTATTCCCCTGCAAGTGCCGTAGCTACAATAATATCAGGTTTCTGAGCAGGCAAAGGATGGGAATGGCTGACAATTTCAACAGAAGTACTGACAGACCCTCCTATAAGGATATAACCTGCCGGGATTACTTCCAGACCATAGTGTTTGATCAGGGGGGCTGCCGTCACATGATTACCAATAAGATATTCGGGGTTTCTGCCGGATATAAGACTTATCATAAGAATTCCATCGGCTTTACCGGATAACTGCAATAGACTCCCCGGGAAAAGGAAAACAGGCAGAGATGAGATATCTTTTATTTTTTCGACTACCGGATCCAGCGGCCGGGAGATAATGCTGCCACCTACAAGGATCAGATCAGGCAATCCTGTATGACTGTTTCCAAGAAGTAAATCCAGTCCATCAAAAGAAACCTTATCCGGATCGATCAGTAAAAAAAACAACTTTTTTCCTGAGCGGATATTACTTTCCATATCTGAAAAAATGCTCATCTTCCGGGCAGTTATTTACAACACCATACCAGTACATAGTCATTCATCCTGACATAGTGCAAGGTAAACTCTTCTTCTATCAGTTCATTATTTACATATCCCTGTATCACACCTTCATCTGCCGGTTCAAAAGGCCGGATGATCAGGTGCTCTTTAAAATTGAGGGCATTTTTGTCACATATCTTATACAGTGCTTCTTTTGCACACCAATGTATATAGAGATGATAACGTCGTTTATTTTCATCGGTAGTAATTTGCTCGGCCGGGTTAATAAAATAATGCGCGATCCTGGATATACGGTGTGTCATTTTTTCCATGTCCACGCCTACGTGTCTTGTCCGGCTCAAAAAGATAGACGTGTATTCACCTGAGTGTGAAATACTTATCCTGTACGAGTTGTCACGCAAATAAGGTTTATTAGTACGATCATATACGATACGGGCGTTTTTTTCTGTCATTTCCTGTAATAAAGCCCGCACACTGAGAAATTCCAGTTTTCTTGCGGGATTTTTGAATGATTCTAACCTTTCCCTTTCATGGTCGTCCAGATCAACCCTGCCGACCAATTCCTCATAACTTTCATTGATCTTCCACAAGCCCAGTTTGCAATCCTTATCTGTTTCTTTAATAAATACCAAACTCATAGGCAAAAAATATCCGGAAAAGTAAATAAATAATTACAAAATATTCTATTTCCAGGAAAATGTTTCCATCAAATGAACAATATCTTTTTTAACAAACCGTATCACCGGGGCGAGGGAATCCTGGTCAGGTACCAGATTAAAGTAAAGTGCTCCGCGCACAAAATTTCTTGTACTGTCTGTCAGATAAAACTGGATATTTGAAGCTGCATTTCCCTGGATATCGTATAGGATCCCATACACATGTTTTTTCTTATCAATATAAGAATGTTCCCGGATAGCGTCCGCTTTTACTGTATGTTTATATGCCAGTGAGTAGGTATCTTCCAGCATCTGCCCCAGATTACCCTGAATCTTTTTATAGGTAAAGTGTATCTTGCCGTGGAACTTCGGAAAATCAATATTCATCCAGCAGGGTTCAGCTCCCGGTTCCCTGTCTTTTTTAACTTTTGCATAGACCGGATATTCAAAAGTAAAAGGGCAGGGCCCCTGATAGGTAACATATTTTTTCTCCGGCAGATCTATTCTGAAATAGCCATGGGGCCGTGGTGTATATTTCCGTTTGCATGAGGCAAATGAAAAGATCATCATCGTGATAAATAATGAAATGAAAATCCAATATAAAAAAGGATGTTTATTCATCATAATGTATTTCCGGGGCATAGATCACTTCTATTTTTTTTATACGTCGATTATCCGATGCCAGTATTTTGAAAGTAAAATTCCGGTATTTTAGTACTTCGTCACGTCCCGGGATTTTCCCTCTGATAGCAAGGATCAGCCCCGCCAGGGTCTCTGCATCGTCTTTTATCTCATCAAAATAATTATCTTTTATATCAAGCACTTTATAAAAATCATTTAATAATATTTTGCCTTCAAACACAAATTTATTCTCCCCGGTTCGTTCATACAACGGTTTTTCTTCATCGGATTCATCCTCTATTTCCCCAACGATCTCTTCCAGGATATCTTCCAGCGTAACGACTCCGCTTGTCCCCCCGTATTCATCGATCACCACAGCCATATGGATCTTATTGGCCTGGAACTCCTCCAGTAAATCATTTATTTTTTTAGTTTCCGGCACATAATAAGGAGGTCGTATGAGTGATTGCCAGGCAAAGCCGTTATTTTTTCGTAGGTGAGGGAGAATATCCTTTATATACAGAATTCCCTTAACATGGTCGAGTGTTTTACTGTAAACAGGAACCCGGGAATATCCTTCGTTCACGATCTGGTCCAGCAAGGGACGGAAGGGTGTTTTTATATCTACTGCAAAAACATCAAGTCGCGGGGTCATAATCTCGCGGGCATCCAGGTTTCCGAATTTTGTGATCCCCTTAAGAATTTTTTCATCTTCAAGCATGTCAGTAGAGGTAATATCCAGCGCCTCGGAAAGATCATCTATGGAGATGGTATGCGACTTTTTTGCCAGTCTTTTATTGACAATGGAGGTGGAACGTACCAGGGGAATAATCACCGGACTGAAAAAGACAGCGGTCACCTGTAACGGAACAGCCATAAAACCGGACCATTTAACCCGGATGTGGTTTGCATAGATCTTAGGCATAATCTCACCAAAAAGCAGGAGGATAAAGGTGATCACCACCAACTGAAAAAGAAAACCGAGTGTCGGGGCTTTCGAGAAATCTATCAAACGGTTAGTAATAAACGAGGAGAGGATCACGATACCAATATTGACAAAGTTATTTCCCACCAGTATCGTACCCAGTAATTTCTCAGGCTGATTATATAATTCAAGGATACGCCGGTTTTTCTTATTCTTTTTTTGTTTCAGTCTGTCCAGTTCTGAAGGGGTAAGGGAAAAATAGGCCACCTCCGAGCCTGAAAACAAAGCGGACGATATCAGCAGCAGGATCAATACAATGATCCATATCAGATCAGACCACGTAAAAGCATGGTAAGTGATCTGAATGGCATTAATCAACAAATCAAGGTGAGGGTCTTCGGCTTCCAAAATCAGGATGTTTAAATGGAACATCGAACACTAAAACGGAAGATCATCATCCGGAGCAGCCATTCCTTCCGGATTTTCAGAAGTTTCTTCGGGAGCAGATTCTTCTGTCGCCGCTGCTGTAGAAGAAGTTCCGGTATCTCCCTTACGTCCCAGCATCTGCAGATTATCGGCAACGATCTCCGTAATATATCTTTTGTTTCCCGTTTTATCCTCGTATGAACGTGACCTGATCTTGCCTTCTATATACAGGGCTTGTCCTTTCCTGACATAATCTTCCACTACTTTGGCCAGACCACGCCACACAACAATATTGTGCCATTCGGTCTGTGTTACTTTTTCACCATCTTTATTCCGGTATGTTTCGCTCGTAGCCAATGGGAAATGAGCAACAGCTACATTACCTTCCAGGTATCTGACCTCAGGGTCCTTCCCCACATTTCCTATCAGAATAACTTTATTCACCATCTATGATCCAATTAATATTTTCCTGTAAAAATAATAAAAAATCAGACATTATGAATACCCGTGCACAGTATATTAAGGCCGGTATAATTCATTTCTTTACCTATTCGTTATCAGACTGAAATCTTTCGGGGAATTTTTCCATATAGGCAGTGATCAGTCTGGGAAAGGCATAATTTTTCATATGATCCATGGGGACCCGAAAATTACCTTCATCCATGTCAAAGTGCCATTTTTTATTGTAAACATGATAAAAGCGAGCGATAATATGCCGGTGTGTCAGTTGATGTAACACCGGTTCCGAAATAAACATTTTAGCATGTTGGTCATACGAAATACCATGTTTCCCGAGAAAGCCCCGGAACAATTTCCGGGGTTCTATTCCTTTTTTGTCAGGTATTTCCGGGAAATCATACAATTTGTACCAGATATCCTTTTCTTTTCTTTGTTTAAGGATTATCTCACCATTACTGATCCATACAAGATAATGGATATAACGAGTTATTATTTTTGTTTCTTTATCTTTCACCGGCAGCTCTTCCACCCTGTCTTGTTTTTTGGCCAGGCACATCTTCCTTAACGGACACCGTGAACAATCCGGTTTTCCCGGCACACACTGCAATGCACCAAATTCCATCACGGCCTGGTTAAAGTCGCCAGGTCGTCCGGCAGGCAACAAGGTGGTTGCAATATGGATCATCTTTTTCTTCCCTTTTGCAGTATCTGAAGGAATGTCGATGCCAAAAAGTCTTGAAAATACCCGGTACACATTTCCGTCCACCAATGGCACCGGCTGTTGATAAGCTATGGAAGCGATAGCGGCAGCAGTGTATGGGCCGATCCCCTTTAGTTTCAAAAGTTCATCATATTGATGCGGAAACTTTCCGCCAAAGATTTCCACAACTTTTTGGGCCGTTTCGTGCATATTGCGTGCCCTGGAATAATAACCCAGTCCTTCCCAGACTTTCAGAACTTTTTCTACAGGAGCTCCGGCCAAAGAAAAAATATCGGGAAATGTTTCAATGAAACGGTTGTAATAATCCATGCCCTGCAATACTCTGGTTTGTTGAAGAATGATCTCTGATACCCAGATATAGTAAGGCTCCCTGCTTTTTCTCCAGGGCAGATCCCGTTTATGGATGTCATACCATTTCAGTAATATCTCAGTTACAGGCATGTTCATTCATTTATGTTTTATCACCACTTATAAAAAAATAAAAGTTTTTTTTCATAGTTTACCTCAAATAAAAAGAAAACTTTATATATTTGCACACCTAATGAAAGAAAATTTACCTAATTTATTGATAACTAAAGATTTTTAAAATGACTAAAGCAGACATTGTAAACGAGATTTCAAAGAACACCGGCATTGAAAAAGTAACCGTACAGAAAACGGTAGAAGCTTTCATGGAAGCTGTAAAAGACTCTTTAGCAAGCAACAACAATGTTTACCTGAGAGGTTTCGGCAGCTTTATCGTAAAGAAAAGAGCTCAAAAAACCGCCCGGAATATTTCCAAGAATACCACGATCATTATTCCGGAACATTTTATTCCTGCTTTCAAACCGGCTAAAACCTTTGTAAACAAGGTTAAAGGGAACGTTAAATAGTTTTTAAAACAACGTGATATGCCAAGTGGGAAAAAGAGGAAAAGGCACAAAATGGCAACTCATAAGCGTAAAAAACGCCTGAGGAAGAACCGCCATAAAAAGAAAAAATAGCATTTGACTGTTGTTTTCTCTGATAGTTATAACCTAAAGGCTTTTGCCTTTAGGTTTCTTTGGTTTTTTGTTCTCCCTCATCAGGAGGCAATCTCATTGAAAAAGGGTTAACGTGTGAATTACGAGTTGGTCATTGATGCAACGGCCTCTGAGATTAATATTGCCTTACTCCGGGGAAAAGCACTCATTGAGTTATCCAAGGAAAAAAGTGATATTCGTTTTTCGGTAGGAGACATTTACCTGGGGAAGATCAAAAAGATCATGCCCGGGCTGAATGCTGCTTTTGTGGATATCGGGTTCAAGAAAGATGCTTTTCTGCATTATCTGGACCTGGGTCCCCAGTTCAATACCTTAAAGGATTATTTATCGCTGGCGATCAGCAGGAAAGGCCGTATGCCATCCCTTCACAGGTTCAAAAGAAATCCGGATATAAAAAAAGACGGGAAGATATCCGATGTTTTGAGATCCGGTGAACCGGTTGTTGTACAGATCGTAAAAGAGCCTATCTCCACCAAGGGGCCACGTCTGACCTCGGAGATCTCCCTGGCAGGCCGTAACCTAGTATTATTACCTTTTTATGATAAGGTTTCGGTTTCCCAGAAGATTGAATCTCCTGAAGAAAAGAACCGCTTAAAACGACTTTTACAAAGTATAAAACCACAGCATTACGGAGTCATTGTACGTACTGCGGCTGAAGGGAAAAAAGTAGCCGAACTGGATGCCGAGTTACGGGCGTTGGTTAAAAAATGGGAAAATGCTTTTCTGCAGCTTCGCAATGCCAAACCACCCAAATTGATGATCAGGGAACTGGATCGTGTATCCGTCATTCTGAGGGATCTGCTGGGAGTATCCTTCAGCACTATTTGGGTAAATGATCTCCAACTGTATCAAGAAATGCAGGATTATATCCGTACGATAGCCCCTGAAAAAGTCAAGATTGTAAAACATTACAAGGGAAAGCTCCCGATTTTTGAGCATTTTGGGATCAACAGACAGATCAAGAGTCTTTTCGGAAGAACAGTTTCTTTCAAAAACGGCTCTTATCTGATCATTGAACATACCGAGGCATTACATGTTATTGATGTAAACAGCGGCAACCGGTCTAAAGCAGGCGACTCGCAGGAAACCAATGCCCTGGAGGTTAATCTGGCTGCTGCCGAGGCCATTGCCCGTCAGTTACGCTTGCGTGATATGGGAGGTATTATTGTTGTCGATTTCATTGATATGACTTCGCCCGAGCACCGCCAGAGGGTCTATGAGAAAATGAAAGAAGCAATGGCCGAAGATCGTACCAAGCATAATATCCTGCCTCTTAGCAAGTTTGGTCTGATGCAGATCACCCGCCAGCGGGTCAGACCCGTGCTGGACATAAAAACCGAAGAGGTTTGCCCCGTATGCCTGGGTACAGGAAAAATCGGACCCAGCATACTGCTGACCGACAAAATTGAAAACCATCTGAAAGAAATCCTGGAGAAACATCATTTTAAGAAGCTTACCTTACGCGTGCATCCTTTTATCGAAGCCTATCTGAACAAAGGCTTTGCATCTATCCGTAAGAAATGGAGCCGTAAGTACCATTGTAAGCTTAATGTAGAAGCCCTTTCTTCACTTAATTTCCTGGATTACCTCTTTATTGATTCATACGGCGATGAAGTGATCGATTGAGCAAACCTTATACGTCTATTATCCGATACTATTTATATTTTCCCTGCCTGCTGTCCTTCTTACCTGGAGGCATACTCTCAGGCACGCAAATCTGTTGGCTTTTTGTCAGGCTTTTCTTATTTTAGCGACTCTTTTACAAGAATAAAAGAACTTTAAAATATGATACTATGAGCATAAGGTATATATTTCTGGTTATCTGGTTGTTCTCCTCAATGGGAGGCACAACCCGGGCACAGATCCTGAACCCTGTACAGTGGAGTTATAAGGTTGAAAAGGTCAATGAGAAAGAGGCAACCCTGGTCTTTACAGCAGATATTGATGATAAATGGCACCTGTATTCACAGAACATACCGGATGGAGGGCCGGTACCTACATCCTTTAAATTTATTCCATCGAAGGATTATACCCTGGTCGGAAAAGTTGAAGAAGTATCTAAAGGGGAAAATATTTTTGATTCCAGCTTCAATATGAAGCTTACGGTCTTCAGTCATAAGGCTGTTTTCAAGCAAAAGATCAGGAAACTTACCAATAAACCGTTTGCCGTCACCGGCACGCTGGAGTTCATGTGTTGTGATGATTCAAGGTGTATTCCTCCGAAGGAGCTGGACTTTAGTTTTACTATTGGAAAAGGGGCAGGTGGTACTGTCAACAAAGAAGAGGCTGCCAGTGAAACAAAGCAAAAAGCAAAACAAACAGCACCACAATTGAAAAGCCAGGTGAATTTGAATATAAGCGGAACTACCGAAGGCACTGAAGTAAAAGAAGGTAAAGCTGCCTCTGCCATAGCAGCAACATCAGGCACCCCGGTAGAAAAAGAAAAGAAATCCCTTTGGGTATTTTTTCTTCTTTCCCTGCTGGCCGGCCTGGCAGGGACGATCACGCCGTGCGTGTTCCCGATGATACCCATGACCATTGCTTTTTTCACAAGAAATACCGGCAGCCGTGCAAAGTCCATACTCCAGGCTTTTATTTTCGGAATATCGATCATGCTGATTTACACTTCAATAGGATTGATTGTTTCATTAACCAGTGCAGGTGCTGATTTTGCCAATACTTTAAGCACCAACTGGATCGTCAACCTGACTTTCTTTATTTTGTTTTTGATCTTTGCTGCAGCTTTTCTGGGTATGTTTGAACTTGTACTGCCAAACAGCCTGATCACCAAAGCTGATCAGCAGGCTGACAAAGGTGGATTACTGGCTGCTTTTTTTATGGGACTTACCACGGTTCTGGTATCTTTCAGTTGTACAGGCCCGCTGGTTGGGGCTCTACTGGTGGAAGCTGCCTCCGGAGATGTGCTGAAACCTACCATAGGCATGTTTGGTTTTGGACTGGCTTTTGCTACTCCATTTACCCTGCTGGCGATATTCCCATCCTGGCTGAAAGGGTTGCCCAAATCAGGTGGCTGGCTAAACTCCGTCGAGGTGGTTTTGGGCTTTATTGTACTGGCATTCAGTATGAAATACCTTATGGTTATTGACCAGACCTATAACCTGCACCTTATCAGCAGGGATGTCTATCTTGCTATCTGGATCGTCATCTTTTCACTGATGGGTTTTTATCTGCTGGGGAAGATCAAATTTAAGAAAGACAGTGATCTTCCGTATGTAAGCTTCCCCCGTCTGATCGTTGTGATCATTACCTTTACTTTTGTAGTCTATCTTATTCCCGGTTTATTCGGAGCCCCGCTGAAACCTATTTCAGGATTGCTTCCCCCGATGAAAGCCCAGAAATTTGATCTGTTATCTTTACATAACACACCCAGCCAAACGGTAGCTTTCAGCACGGAAAAACCGCCGTCATTATTATGCGATACGCCCAGATACAATGATCTTTTTGAACTGCCATATAACCTGCAGGGGTATTTTGATTACAAACAGGCTCTTGCCTGTGCCAGAAAGCAACATAAACCTCTTTTATTGGATTTTGTCGGCCATGCATGCAGCAATTGTAAGGAAATGGAGTCAAAAGTCTGGTCTGATCCTGAGGTTCTGAAAAGACTGAGGAATGATTTTATAATTGTTGAGCTATATGTAGATGACCGCACCAGACTCCCTGAGAGTGAATGGATTACCTCCGTCTATGACGGGAAGGTCAAGAAAACCATCGGAAAAGTCAATGCCGATCTTGAGATCTCCCGTTTCAGGGTAAATTCCCAGCCCTACTATGTCATTCTGGATACGAATGAAAAAGTGTTAACCCATCCGATCGGTCACACACTGGACATCCGGGAATTTATCAATTTCCTGGACCAGGGTAAAAAAGCATTTGATAAAGAATAAAATCCCGGGAATATTTTTCGGGTAATCGGAGAAATCCGCCGGCAAATTATCCGGTCAGGGCAACCAGTTTTTCCATAAGCTGATCAAAGGAGACCTTCTCCTGTTCGCCGGTAGCCATGATCTTGATACCGGCCATTTTTTCATTCAATTCATCCTTACCGATAAAAACCACGACCGGTACCTGATTTTGGTTGGCATAATTCATCTGCTTCTTAATTTTCACAGGATCGGGGTATAATTCGGCAGCTATTCCCAATTGTCTGATCTGTTTAAGCAACGGGAGGATGTAGCCAGCTTCCTCTTCTCCGAAATTCAGGAAAAGAACAGGGGCAGATGATTCTATGGCCTCCGGGAATTTTCCGGTATTCAGCATCACGTCATAGATCCTGTCGGCACCAAATGAGACCCCAACGCCTGAGACCCCGGGCATGCCAAATATACCAGCCAGATCATCATACCGTCCACCACCACAAATACTTCCGATCTGCCATTCGGTAGCAACCACCTCAAAAATGGTTCCTGTATAATAATCCAGTCCGCGTGCCAGTGTCAGATCCAACGTGTAATTTACGCTTAGATCCGATTTTTCAAGATAATTGAGCAGCTTTTTCAAATCTTTCATCCCTTCCATTCCGATAGCTGATGAGGCCAACATATCATTCAGAAAAGATATTTTTTCGCCGTTTGTCCCTACAAAAGTAAGTATAGGTTTAAGTTTGGCCACCGCTTCAGGAGGGATACCTTTCTCTCTTATTTCTTCTGTTACACGTTCCGGTCCGACCTTTTCAAGCTTATCCATTGCAATGGTAATATCTTTCATCTTCTCAGGGACGCCCATCATTTCAGATATACCAGCCAGGACTTTCCGATTATTCAGCCTGATCTCCACCGGCACATTCAGTTTGTTAAAGACCTCATCCATGATCTGAACAAGTTCGGCCTCATTCAACAGGGAAGTGCTGCCGATCACATCTACGTCACATTGGTAAAACTCCCGGTAACGGCCTTTCTGTGGTCTGTCGGCACGCCAGACCGGTTGTATCTGGTATCGTTTGAAGGGCAGAGTAATCTCATTCCTGTGTTGTACCACAAAACGGGCAAAGGGAACAGTCAGGTCATACCGCAATCCTTTTCCGGAGATTCGTTTTGACAGATCCCTGGCGCTCATCTTTGTCAGTTCATCAGGGTCAATGCCTGAAAGAAAATCTCCCGAATTAATTATTCTGAACAACAACCGGTCTCCTTCTTCACCGTATTTGCCCAGGAGTATGGAAAGGTTTTCCATGGCTGGTGTTTCCAGCGGCTGATAACCCGATTTTTTAAATACCTCCTCAATGGTACGGAAGATATAGTTTCTACGTATCATTTCATGAGGCGAAAAATCTCTTGTCCCTTTTGGTATGGTTGGTTTCTGTATTGCCATTTTGTTTAGGAATGTCTATATAACTGCAAAGATAAGCTCAAAATCCGGATAAAAAATTTTCGGATAATTATTGAACATTATCCGTCAATACCGTCCCAGTCTTTTAAAATCGGACTTTAGAAAAGCATCCGGTTTCTTTGCAGACAGCAGGTGGTAATTAAAATAATACATTGTACCGTCCGTACCCAGTATAATTTTATATATACGGCCTTTCTTACCGGTTCCTTCGGGCCCGATCTTAAAGAGGAAGGCCATATTCTCAGGAGGATCCTGTAAAGCCTTGTCAATTTCATCACGGGTTACAACCTTTACCGGATGATGATACAATGCCTCTATTTTCTTTTTCGTATTAACACCGGATGCCAGATCTTCCGAAGCGACCCAAAGCACCTTATCTTTCAGGGCAGGTAGGTTTTTGTTATAATACCGCAAATCTTTCAGGGAAACATTCGGCCGTTCAAGAATTTTCCTTATATGTTTCTGCACAAATTTAAGGATCACAGGTAATTTAGCCTGATAAGAAACATCTTCCGACTCAGCGTAGGCCAATGGAAAAGCACAAAATTCCGGCATTTTGGATAAATTATTGACCGGATCTCCAAGTATAACATTCAGGTAATCATAATATACACCGACCCTGTCTCTCTCAAAAGCTGTAGATGTCAATATTAAAAAGGAATAGGCGGGATCTTTTTTCTTTTTTAGAAACTCATCATAGGAAATAAATTCAACAGGCGTAATATTCCACTCCTGTTTTACTGCTTTCCTGATCAGTGGGTTATACAAAGAAAAGACATCCTTCTCCATGACCACCAGGGTTCTGCTCTTTTTGAAAGCCTCCGTTTGTGCAACAGTAGGAAAAGGAGCTTGTCCGAAGAGGGAGATACCTCCGATAAATATAAACAAAGAATAAATAAATTTTTGCATAGTTGACAACTTTTACTTTTGCACAAACCTACATAAATTTTTTTATGCAGATATTATACAGATAACAGTAAATTATTTGTAAGCAGATTTATCTTCATCCCTTTTAACTATTCCTGCATACGGTTATTCCCCGACCGGCAAATAAACCGGATTTCGTTCGTTAAATTTACGTATGTAAAGAAATTTCAATTGTTTCTTTTTCCTGAGGCTTAGTTTTGCATATTCATCATACAATTCCGGATCGCGCATGAGGGCAGCTTCTACACTCTGTACATCATATTCCATGATCTTACCTGTTTCAAAGTCCATAATAAACTGGCGCATTTCTGTCCGTTCATAAGTTGTAGTCTGATATGATGAGGGATAGTAATAGTTATATGAAGGATAATAATACTGATAGTACGGATCATAGTACCTGGTTTCATAGGTTGTTATTGTGCCAACAAAATGACAGATACCGCCTACGATAGTAATTCTGTTAAAATGACCGTCAATCTGAACATATAAAATACCGTTACGTGAATACCCCCAAATATTATCCCTTTTGACCTGCTGGCGTATACCCTGGTCGTCAAAATAAGTGATTACCTCATGCGACATGACCTTATTATAAAAATCCTGATCGTTATATCCTGCCATTGTCAGGATTCTGGATTTTGGAATAGGGTGATTATTTTTAACCTGGTCAAAATTCAGAAAAATACCATCATTAAATCTGAATTTCTGGTTAAGCGTAGCTTTTCCTTCTTCTCCATTCTGGGCAAAAGCATGTATCCATGAAAAGAGTAACATTGCAATAAATAAATACTTTGCTTTCATTTTACTCATATTCTGTTCCTCCTTTGTTTCAATTTCTCACGCTTTAAATTAATGAAAAAACATTTAAATTTGAACAAAATTCATACCTTAACATTAAAAAAATGTATTTTTAGTCCAAAATAATTAATAATTATTGCAACGTAATAGAACGTGAGTGTCATTAGCGATTTACTTGATTTCTTTTCATTTGATCGTAAGGGTGAGTATCCCGAGGAGATTAAAGGGAAAATTGCTATGGTCAATTTTCTCTCTTCCTTATCTTTATTTTTTATCATAGAGTTTGCCGTTCTGGCCATTGTTTCGGATAAAGATTTTATCATACCCGTTTTTATCACTCTTGCCTTATCCGCATTGTTTTTAATAAACTTTCTTTTATTCCGAAAGACAAGGAATCATTTATTGTTTTTTTATATTTATATACTCATTACCTATTGTGCTTTTCTGCTCCCATTGCTTTTTCTTCATTCAGAAAAGGGTGTGCTGGCATGGTTCGTTATTTTTCCGCCACTGACTTTATATCTTCTCGGAGTTCGAAGGGGAACATGGATTACAGGATTCTTTTTTGTTTTATTGGCTCTCCTTTTTTTTATTCCCGGTCTGTCCGGTGTTTATTCAAGATACACCCTATCGATCAAGGTTCATTACCTGTCAGCTTTCTTACTTATGTTCCTTATCAGTGTAATGTACATATATTATCTTAACCATTCCCTGAGGATGTTAAAAAAATCCAATGAGTTTATCATCCGGGAAAATGAAAAGAGAAATCAGTTTCTTACCACGCTGTCGCACCAGATCCGAACTCCCCTTAATGATATTGTGGCTTTTGGAGATGTATTGAAAAAGATATCTGTACCCAGGAAAGACAAGGAGCTGTTTGAAATGATTCTGGCCTCCACCAATAATCTTATCCAGGTTGTGGACTCTATCACAGAATCAGGAAGTTTTTCAGTTTCAGATAAGCACGTAACAGAAATGCCATTCGATCTGACTGAAATACTGGATAACATGAAGGAGCTTTCAGGAAAACAATATAAGGACAGATTGATCATAAACTTTATACAGGAAGGCTTTAGGCCAACAAAGGTTAAAGGGGATCGGATCCTTCTTAAACAGATATTCCTGAATATTTTTGAGAGTATCATGCGAAATACCCCTCCCACGGAGATTAATAAGGTTCGTGTGGATGTCCTCCTGGAAGAGGCTGAGGAACAGTCTTTTCTGAGAGTCCGGTTTTTCTGCAAACAGCCGGTTTTTATCAAATCACGGTTTGATAATCTGGTACAATTATCAGACCAGGGAGTTCGGGTCGTAACCAATGCTGAAGATTTTCAATACATCAATTTGTTACTTGCCCGTAATCTTTGCAGGCTGATACATGGCACACTGCTATTGCAGAATGATGACCATAGCACGCCACACATTTTTATAAGGATTCCCTTTAAGCGTGTCGAAGGTAAATCCCGGGAACGATATACAGGCGAAATAGGAGAGATACCGGCAGAACCAGGAAAAGAGATGAAAGATACCATTGTTTTGCTGGCAGAAGATAATCCTATCAACCAAAAGATCGTCAGGCTCAGTCTGAAAAGTTATGTAAAACAGATTGATGTTGCTCAAAATGGGAAAGAGGCCCTTGACCTGTATGGAAAAACAAAATATGATTTTATTCTAATGGACATACAAATGCCTGTAATGGATGGCATTATAGTTACGCGCAAGATACGTGAAATTGAGTCAACCACGCATACTCATACCCCCATTATTGCCATCACGGCCAATGCTATGCTGGGTGACAGGGAAACCTGTCTGTCTGCAGGCATGGATGATTATATCAGTAAACCATTCCAGATTGAAACGTTGGTAGATAAAATGCGCGAGTTGCTTTAGTCTATCATGCCAATGGATCCAATCCTACGATAAGAACATCATCCACCTGAAAATAATCTCCTTTCCATTCTATAAACTGTTCCTGCAATATCTTCCGTTGATGTTGCATCGGTAACTGATGAATTGATAACAAAAGATGTCTGAAACGGCGATACATAAATTTTTTTCTCCGGGGTCCGCCAAACTGATCAGGATAGCCATCCGTAAACAGGTAAATACGGTCTCCTTTTTGCAAATCGATCACATGTCTGGTATAGGGACCTTCCTGGTCTCCTTCTCCCATCCCGATAGACACCCTGTTTCCATGGAATTCCAAAAGGCTGTTTTCCCTTATCAGATACAAAACATGAAAAGCTCCTGAAAATTCCAGTATCATCTTTTTCCGGTCGATCGTACAGAAACTGATATCCATACCGTCTTTTAGCAACAGATCTTCTTCTCCCCTGCTAAAAGTATTTATGATCCCATGATTTAATATGTTCAATATTTCATCCGGATGGATAATGCCCTGATCATTTATGATCTTATCCAGTATCTCAAAGCCTATCATAGACATAAAAGCTCCGGGTACCCCATGTCCTGTACAATCTGCAACGGTAAGAAACACCTTGCTATCTTTTTCATTGATCCAGTAAAAATCACCACTGACAATATCCTTTGGCATATATAAAATAAAAGATTCCGGCAACAACCTGTGAAAATAATATTCTGACGGAAGAAGTGCCTGTTGGATCTTTTGTGCATATCGTATGCTATCCGTCAGATTTTTGTGCATATAACTAAGCTGATCCCTTTGGTGTTTAACTTCAAGCGCTATTTTCTCTTTCTCCTTGAGTATCTTATTGGTTTCTACCAATGAACGCGTGCGATAATCCACATAAGCAAACAGCAACCCCAAAATCATCAGAAAAACCAGGATAAACACAAGATACAGAAAGCGGTAAAGATTTCTTGTATGAAATGTAAGCAACCATTCCGGATCCGACCATTCGCCATCGGGGCCGGAGGTACGGACATAAACCCGGTAAGTTCTGTTTTTCAGGTTGGTAATAAA
>WFSC01000206.1 GCA_015486185.1 Bacteroidales bacterium
ATATTATCATCGGAAATACCGTATTATATGGAGCTACCTCGGGATATCTGTTTGTAAACGGTGTTGCGGGGGAACGTTTTGCCGTAAGAAACTCAGGTGTACATGCCGTAGTGGAAGGAGTAGGCGACCATGGATGTGAATACATGACCGGAGGCCGCGTGGTGGTATTGGGCAAAACCGGCCGTAACTTTGCTGCCGGAATGAGCGGAGGAATCGCTTATGTACTGGACATGAATGGTGACTTTGCCTATTTCTGCAACCAGGAACTCGTAGAACTTACGCGTCTGCAGAACTATGACGAAGTATCGGAATTGCAGGAACTCATCGCCGAACATTGGCATCACACCGGCAGCAAACTGGCCGAAGATATATTATCAAACTGGGATGCCTATTTCCAAAGATTTGTTAAGGTAACACCCCTCGAGTATAAGAAGATCCTGAACGAACAAAAACTAAGGGAAATAAACATGAAATTGAAACGGGCCGAATTTGATCCGGATTTTGCCGAATAATTGTCTTATTTATTAAAAGAATAATGATGGGAAACCCGAAAGGATTTATTGAAATACCAAGAAAAGAGGCAGGATACCGGCCTGTCAATGAACGTATCGCTGATTTTTCGGAAGTGGAACAGGTATTGAATACCAATGACCGTATCCTGCAGGCATCACGTTGTATGGCGTGTGGGGTACCTTTCTGCCACTGGGCCTGCTCCACACATAGCCGGATACCGGAATGGCAGGATGCACTCTACCGCCGGCAATGGCAAAAGGCTATTGACATTCTGCACATGACCAACGACCTGCCGGAGGTCACCGGACGGGTGTGCCCTGCCCTATGTGAAAAATCCTGTGTACTGGCCATTGAAGAAGAAGCCGTAACTATCCGTGAAAATGAAGTAGCCCTTGCCGAGATGGCATTTAAGATGGGATTGATAAAACCTTATGTTCCGGCTACAAGAACAGGTAAAAAAGTGGCCGTTATCGGCTCAGGGCCTGCAGGGCTTACGGTAGCCAGTCGTTTAAACCGTGCCGGTCACGAAGTGACGGTATATGAAAAGGACGAAGAACCTGGCGGGTTACTGCGTTTTGGCATCCCGGACTTCAAACTGAGTAAGGCCGTCATTGACCGACGGATAGAAATATACAAAAAAGAAGGGGTTATTTTTAAAACAGGGGTTCATGCCGGCAGGGATGTCCCTGTTAAAAAACTCCTGCAGTCTTATGATGCCATATGTCTGGCCGTAGGCTCCAGGGAACCCCGTGACCTGGATGTTCCGGGCCGGGAGCTGGGAGGGATATATTTTGCCCTGGACTACCTGTCGCAACAAAACAAGATCGTTGCCGGAACCAATATTTCCGGCCGTAAGCGGATATCAGCCAAAGGCAAACATGTCGTGATCATCGGCGGGGGTGACACAGGGTCAGACTGTGTTGGCACAGCCATACGACAACGTGCACGTACAGTCACACAGGTAGAGATACTTCCGGAACCTCCCGCCGCCCGTACCGAAGATAACCCATGGCCTTTCTGGCCCCGAACACTGCGAACATCCTCATCTCATGAAGAAGGATGCCTGCGCTTGTGGAGCATGAAGACAAACCGTATTACCGGAAAAGACGGATCGGTCAAAAAAATAGAACTCAGTAAGCTGAAATGGAAAAAGGAAAACGGCAGGATGATCCCTGAAGAAACCGGTGAGAAACTCACACTGGAAGCAGACATGATCATCCTGGCCATGGGATTCCTGCACCCTGAAAAAGATAAGTTATTAAAAGAGCTGCCCCTGTCATTTGATGAACGTGGCAACATAGCTGCCCGTTCTTCTTCAAAGAAAGACATAGTTCCTGTTTTCGCCGCCGGAGATGCCACAACCGGACCATCACTGGTGGTAAAAGCTATAGAATCGGGACAGGAAACAGCCCGGGAAATACATAATTATCTGACAAACAACCATAAATAAATATCATCTCATCCCTCATTATTCATCAATGCCAAACGGGCAGGGACACGGAATTTTGAACCCTGACATTTTTTTTGCATTTTTAAATGTATTTTAACGGTCATGATATTGTACCATGGGTCAGTTCAATATACCTCCTGTCTCTACACTTCTTGGCTCAACGCTCCCTAATTTTTTCAGGGTGTTGAAACAGGGTCATATTGATACAAAATATTACCATAAAATACTTTTGACTTTTCTGATCATTCTGATAGCCACTCCTTTTCATCTCTGGGAGACACTGATATTCAGGATCAGACTGTCCGGTGTGAGATTTAAAAAGCCCCCGCTTTTTATTCTGGGACATTGGCGCAGCGGTACAACCCTGCTGCATACCATGTTATGCAAAGATCCGGATGCGACATATGTGACTACCTATCAATCGACCTTTCCCAATAATCTGGCCAGTAAATGGTTATTTAAGACATTCATGGCACTGGAAATGCCGCGACGGCGTCCATCCGACAATATGCCCCTGGATGCAGATCTGCCCCAGGAGGAGGAACTGGCTTTCGCCAATTGTCAACCCTATGCTTTTTATAACTTTTTCTATTTCCCTTCCAAATACCATTCTCTTTACGACAAGTCCGTGCACCACAAAGGATTGAAGCCAAAGGAAATTCGATTATGGTATAAAACCTATGACAAATTGTTAAAGAAAGCATACATAAACACAGACGGAGACCAACTGATCATAAAGAATCCGGTCAATACGGCCCGCATCAAACATATCCTAAAACTATACCCCGATGCCAGGTTTCTTTACATTTACCGCAACCCGTTCACTGTCCACCTTTCTACAAAAAGGTTTCTTGAAAAATTATTACCTGCCGTAACTTTAAGCAAATTTAATAATGAATGCATCGAAGAAATGGTTTTCGATATATACTGCAGGCTGCTCAATGATTATCAGGAGCAAAAAGCAATGATCCCTGCCGGAAACCTGTTGGAAATCAAATATGAAGATTTTGAACAGGACCCGCTTAAATATATGGATAAGATTTATTCCCAATTATTGGCAGAAGATTTTACAAAGGTCAGGGAACGAATTAAAGCATACTATATCTCTTCCAAAAGTTATATTAAAAATAAATACATGATCGACCGGGAAAGCATGAATAAAATTAAACAACACCTGGAAAAATATATAAAAATGTATGATTATGATATTCCCCATGATGTGATCCTCAAATAAACCGGTACATTGCAAACATGGATATCATGCCAGGTTACAGGGACACATCACATTTTTTAAAAAATGTTAAAATCTGTATTTTTCATGGGTTTTGTACCATTTATTGAAAAATACCCTTATCTTTACAAGGTTAATTAATTTCTTATTTTAATTTTTATTACTATGAACATTTATGTAGGCAATCTCCATTACGATGTTACAGGAGAAGAACTTAAAGAAATCTTCGAAGAATACGGGGAAGTTGAAACCGCCAAGGTTATTACCGACAAGTATTCCGGAAGAAGCAAAGGCTTTGGTTTTGTTGAAATGAAAAATGACAATGAAGCCCTTAAAAGCATTGATGAGCTAAACGGCACTGATATCAAAGGTCGCAATATTAAAGTGAGCCAGGCAAGGCCGCGTGAATATTAGGACAAGATTTTCTTTAAGAAAAAGCGGTGCCTGCGGGTACCGTTTTTTTATTCAAAATAAAAATCCGGGAAATTTACCAGATACAACTTATCCGTGGCACGGGTAACGGCCGTATATAACCATCTCAGATATTCGACCGTAATTTGTTCTTTCGGAATATAACCCTGGTCCAAAAAAACAGTTTTCCATTGTCCTCCCTGTGCCTTATGGCAGGTGATGGCATAGGCAAATTTTATCTGCAGGGCATTGAAAAAAGGATCGTTTCTGACCTTAACAAACGCTTTTCTACGGTTTTTCCCCCCGGGATAATCCTCCAGGATCTTATAAAAAAGTTCTTTGTTCTGGTCGGCTGATAAGGAGGGAGTATCCAGTTTCAGTGTATCCAGCAATACCTTCACCTCCAGGGGTGGCATCTCACGCGTAGTAAAAGACACGGTAATATCTGCAAAATGATAACCGTATCTTTCTTCAAAACCATGGATCCGTTCGATCTTTACAATATCGCCGTTGGCAATAAAATCCGCTTCCTCTTCTTCCGGCAGCCAGTAATAATTATTTTTCACCACCATCAGTAAGTCGCCGGTGGTAATTTCTTCCTCCCTGAACATGATCTCACGACGTATGCCTTCATTATATTTATTGGCCATTTTGTTGGAACGTACGATGATGACGACATCATCCGGTTCTCCTCCCTGATAATAATCTTCAAGCAATTCTGTCACTTCCCGGCCTGAGATACGACTTATATCCCTGAAATAATCCAGATGAAAGCGGGGGATATCCATAAGGCCCGAAGATATCTGCCGTCGTATGGCTGTGGCATTGGAAAGGATACCGGAATCTTTTGCCTGTCTGACCACCTCTTCAAGAATGATCTCGCGAACCGGATAACCGTAATGTTCAAGTTTTTCCCGGTCAAGGGCTTCCGACAAGACAGTACCTACGGGAGGGAGCTGGGCCGTATCGCCGATAAGCATCAGTTTGCAACGTTTCCCTCCGAAAACATACTCGATCAGATCATCCAGAAGAGCCCCCGATCCGAAAATAGAATTTCCGGAAGACCGGTTGGAGATCATGGAAGCTTCATCTACAACAAATATTGTTTCATAGGCCCGGTTGAAGTTCAAAACAAATTTTCCAAAGCCGTCTTTGGACGATTTCTGCCGGTAGATCTTCTTGTGGATGGTATAAGCTTCTTTTCCGGTATATTCGGCAAGCACCTTGGCTGCCCGTCCTGTAGGTGCAAGCAGGACCGATTGCAATCCCAGTTCCTCAAGCAACCGGGTCAATGCACGAACCGCTGTGGTTTTACCGGTGCCCGAATAACCCTTAACCAATAAAATTTCCTGCCGTTCCGGTTTAGAGACAAAGACAGAGATCAGATCAAACAGGTCCGATTGACCCCGGGTAGGTCCATACCCAAGATAGGCTGTAAGCATTTTTTTTATATGATCCTGTAACATTTTCCAAAGAAAAAAAAAGATTCTGTTTCAGAATCCGATTTTTATTATAAATTTGCAACAAACTTAAAATAAACTTTTAACATGAGAACTGCTATCAGGGTTATTTTGTTGATTGTTATCATCGTATTATCTTACTTCCTGTACCAGAGCATTATGGAACCAATCCGGTTCAACCGCGAAAAAACTAAACGCGAAAATGCTGCCATCGAAAGGCTGAAAGCCATACGTAAAGCCGAAGTGGCCTATAAGGCAAAATATGGCAGATATACCGGAAGTTTTGATACACTGATCCATTTTGTCAAATATGACTCTTTCCCGTTGGTAAAAGCCATCGGAAGCATACCTGACAGTCTTTATGATCTGGGTATGACAGAAGAAGAAGCTATCAAAAAAGGTATTATCATCCGTGATACTACCTATGTTCCGGTATTGGACACCTTATTCGGACATAATTATCCGATCGACTCGATAAGGTATGTTCCTTATTGTGATACAGCCCAATTCTTCCTGGGTGCAGGGAGAATAGAAACCGGCTCGAAAGTAAAAGTGGATGTTTTCGAGGCCCATGTCCTCAATGATGTCCTGCTGCACGGCCTGAACAAACAATTGATCATCAATTACAATGCCGAAAGACAAACCATTGTACATTTCCCGGGACTGAGAGTAGGGTCATTGAAAGAAGCAACCAATAACGCCGGTAACTGGGAATAAAAATGTTTCCATGGCCGAATTTGCTTACCTGGATGAATCTTTAGATATTAACCAGACAACATTGTATCATTTGTCCATTCAGATCTCTCTGAATGGACTTTCTTTTTGTATCCTCAATACAGTCAACCAGAAGTACATCGCCCTGAAGCATTATCCCCTGCCGGCAACGGATAAAAATATCCCTCTTTCCGAAAGGGTTCGCGACACCATTGAAAAAGATGAATTCCTGCAACGGAAATTCAAGAGCTCGGCCATTATGAACGTTTCTTTCAAATCCACGCTCGTACCGGCCCCTTTGTATGACGAAAAAGCCGGTGAAAGCTATTTTCGCTTTAACCACTCACTGGAAGAGCAGGAAAAAATTCTGACAAACAGGATCAAGGGGCTGGACGCATTCAATCTTTTTACTGTCCCCGACGATCTGTTGGAAGTTCTCGGCAAGTATTTCCCGGATACTACTGTGTTTCATCAAATAACGCCTTTTCTTGATAACCTCATCCGGCATCAGATCGTCAAGGGAAAAACACCGGCTCTGTTTGTAAATGTTCACGATGAATTTTTTGATCTGGCTGTTTTCAGGGAACAAAATCCGGAAATGGTCAATTCCTTTTATTACCGGCAGGTTAATGACCTGGTTTATTTTATTCTCTATACTCTGAAGGCAATAAAGGCTGATCCCGCGGTAACCCCCCTGGTGCTGATGGGAAAGGTAAATCCCGAATCCAGTCTGCTGCAGTCCCTGCGGCGTTATATTAAGAATATCTCCCTGGCTAAAAGGAACCCGGCCTTTACTTACAGCTACACGCTGAATATGATCACGGAACATTCATTTGCCAACCTGTTCAATCTGTATCCTTGCGTATAATAAGAGGTTCATACCGTGGCCACAGGATCTTTCCTCCCGGCTCATTGCATCTTCGACCCACCACCGATATGGCCAAAGAAGCCCTGTTCAATATCCTGGAGAATAATTTTGACCTGACAGATATATCGGTGCTCGACCTTTTTTCCGGCACCGGAAGCATTAGCTATGAATTTGCTTCCCGCGGCACGCCACACGTCACCCTGGTGGAGATGAACCTGCGTCATATCCGTTTCATCCGTGACACGCTGCGTAAACTCAATTTCCGGCAGGTGGAAGCACTGCAGTCTAATGTCTTTCCTTTCCTGAGACATACGACACCGGCCTCTTTCGATATTGTCTTTGCCGATCCGCCCTACGACCTGCCCGATCTCGACAGGCTGCCGGATATGGTGTTCCGCCACGATATCCTGAAACCACAAGGATGGTTTATCCTTGAGCACCCTAAACAATACCGCTTTGAAAGTCATCCCCATTTCCTTTTTACGAAAAAATACGGCCAGGTGCATTTCAGTTTTTTTGGAAAAGAGAGTGAATGAGGAAGATAGAGGAAGGTTGATCGGTGATTGTTGAACGATGAACGATTGAAGGAAAGGTTGATCGGCGATTGTTGAACGATGAACGGAAGAAGAAGAAAACGATGAAGCGATAAAGGGATAATGCGATGATGCAAAATAGTTGAAGGGTTTACAGAAAAGAAAAATGTAGAGACAATCGATCGATTGTCTGCCAAATGGATTATGATGAATGAATAAAAACAGCGGCGGGGTTGAAATAATGCCTGCCTCCGGTAGATAAATCGACAGGCAGGTGTACAAACAAAATATCATGAGCATAAAACGACGTAAAGCCATAAAAATGATGGCCGCCGGCGGAGCCGGCCTGGCCATGACATTCGGACCTGCCGGGAACCTCCTGGCAAAAGGAGTGGAAGGGAAACTGTCCCGCTACTTTAAATATAAGTTAAACGAGAAATACCCCGGGTTTACCTATTTCTCGGTCGATTCCCTGGGCAAGAAAAAGCTGGGCCTCAGTCCGCTGGACCTGAAGGGTGGTCCCCGTCCCAAAAAGGAATTCACCTCGAAGCGCAGCAGGGGCATAACGCGGCATTACCTGAACGGCAGTTCAACACCTGCCTGGGAATTTGCAGAGACACCCAAAGGTTTTATGCTCCGTTCGTATTATGTCAAAGGGAATTTGCCTTGGGTCATCCGCTTTGACCAGACAAAGAACCATGCCACGATGCTGGGGATCATACCGGAGAAGGACAAAGTGAACCTTCCGGGAGTCTTGCACATGCCCGATATGGGATCGTTCAGGGTCCGGTCAGAACAGGTGAAGGTGATCGGCTATGAAGGCCGCAGGTTCACCGCCGACCAGGCACATGCCAGAAAATATGTGCAGCTCTCTTTCCCGGCAGCTACGAGAGATAAAAAAATGGTCAAGTACGACTTTGAGATCGCTGCTATCTACCCGGCGGTTCCCGGCATAGAGAACGATCCCCGTTTTGACGGATACAGACGTAACTATCTGAATACTTTCCAGGTGAACCCTAATGTAGGCGTGTTGGCCAATAATTCAACAAGCGACTCCTGCGCTTTTGTTCAGTATGGTTATTCGGAAGTTGCAACAAAAGCCCCGGAGCTGGTGGACGGCCTGCGGGCAATCGACCTGGTAAAAATGACCGTTGACAGATATCTCGACGGGATGAAAGGGTACGGGATGTTCGGTTACGGGGGGGATGTGCAAGTGTTCTCCATTACCCGCTGGGGCGGGCAGAATGCCTCGCTGGATACCTTCCCCTCTTTGCTGATCGCTGCCTGTAACTATTACAAGGTCACCAAAGACAAGGAGTGGCTAAAAGAAAAGTACAAAGGCCTGATCAACTGGGCGGAAGAGATCCTATACAGGGATAAAGACCTGGATGGCCTGATGGAGTATGGCTATAGCGGTAATTCAAACTCTTATCCCGGCCGGTCCGATGAACGGCCTTCCAACTGGTGGGATACGATCGGCTTTGGCCATAAAGATGCTTACTCGAATGCATTGGCTTACAGTGCCCTTACCCGTTTTGTCGAACTGGTGAAAGTGATGGGCGATAAGTTTTCCGAAGACCGTTATGCAAAGCAGGCGGCAAAGATCAAAGAGATCTATTACAAGACATTCTATAACCCCAGGACAGGCGTGCTGGCCGGATGGAAAAGTGAAGACGGGAAATTGCACGATTACTATTTCACTTTTGTAAATGGCGTGGCCATTACCTATGACCTGGTTACGAAAGAGCAGGGGAACGGGATCATGGATGCCCTGTTCGCCAAGATGAAAGAGGTGGGTTACACCAATTTTGAGAAAGGACTGCCTGGTAACCTGGTCATGGTGCCCCGGAAAGACTATACGCATTATGACCCGCGATGGGGAGGAAATACGAATGATAAGCTGAAAGACGGCTGGCAGCATTATGAGAACGGTGGCGTATCGGGAAATTATGTTTATTTCACACTAAAAGCACTGTACAGGCTGGGCAGGAAGAAAGATGCCGAAAGGATCCTGTTCCCGATGCTCAGGGCTTATGAAAAAGGTGCCTTTCAGGGTGAGTGTGAAAACGGCATGACCAAAGACTGGCAGACCTGGGACGGGGAGTGCTGGGGATACGAAGGGTTCCTCGTGGATAACTACTGGACGTTGCTGGCGGTAGCCGAGGAATACAGGTAGTACACTGTTTTGAAACTCCCAAAATCAGTGCCATTGGCTAAATTAAAAAAAGCTCCGGCATTTACCCCTCATCTTATTCTTTCCCAGACAGTAAATAAATGGAAAATAAACAAGTGGAAAAGCCAGGACCGCAACATGCGTAAGATGGTTGCGACGAGATTGCCTCACTTTGTTCGGCGGACTCTTCCCCTGCGGGGGGCTACCCTGCAAGAATCCAAACCGCAGATGCTAACGCATCTTGGGTTCCCTTTTTCCCTTACGCTTATGCCCGCAAGCGGCCAACGCTTGCGGGAAAAAGAAAACCGCCATATGACTATGGCGGTTTGGATTCTTGCGGTCACGACGAGACTCGAACTCGCGAC
>WFSC01000207.1 GCA_015486185.1 Bacteroidales bacterium
AGGCAGCCGGGAAAGCCGACATGGCCCTGATCACTATCGGGAGAAATGCAGGCGAAGGATCAGACCGTAAAGTAGCAGGAGATTTTACCCTTACGGATACTGAAAAAAGTATGATAGATAACGTGGCAAAGGCTTTTCATGCCCTGGGTAAAAAAGTGGTCGTGGTACTGAACATTGATGGTGTAATTGAAACTGTTTCCTGGCGTGATCAGCCCGATGCTATTCTGCTTGCATGGCAGCCCGGGCAGGAAGCAGGGAATGCCGTAGCCGATATACTTACAGGCAAAGTGAACCCTTCCGGTAAACTGGCTACTACTTTCCCTGTAGCTTACCAGGATGAACCTTCAGCTAAAAACTTTCCGGGCAAGGTGCTGAGTGAAGGTGCCGGTGAGAAAATGCCTGCATTTATGCGCAGGGTTCCTGCCGAAGTGGTATATGAAGAAGATATCTATGTGGGATACCGTTATTTTAACACATTCGCTAAATCCGTTGCCTATCCGTTTGGTTATGGCTTGTCTTATACAACCTTCGATTATAATAATCTGAAAGCAGGTCCGAAAAAATTTACTGATACCTATACGTTTTCTGTGGACGTAAAGAATACGGGTAAGGTACCTGGCAAGGAGGTGGTTGAAGTTTATTTACATGCTCCACAGGGAAAACTGGATAAACCGGATGAGGAGCTGAAGGCTTATGCCAAGACACGTTTGTTGAAACCCGGGGAAGTTCAGACTTTGCAGTTTACAATTAAACCGGAAGATCTGGCATCGTTTGATGAAAGCCGGTCGGCATGGGTTGCTGATCCGGGTACATATGAAGTACGGATAGGCAATTCTTCCCGTGATATCCGGCAGAAAGTAACCTTTATGCTGGATAAGGAAAAAGTTGTCAGAACCGTAAGCAATGTATTGGTCCCTCCGGAAAAAATTAACCGTCTGACCCGTAAATAGGAAAAAGCGGCTTCATGCCGCTTTTTCCTATTTACGAATATTTGTCAGTTTGAAAGCCCAGGCATCTTGTGAAGGGGGGTGAACAGCTACTTTGGGAGGAATGGTGATGATCAGTTTTCCTTTTTCATATTTCCATTTCATAGGATGATTATAACCCAGAAGATAAACTTTTGTACCAGAGGTAGGTTTGAAAGAGGAGATGGAAATATCTGAAGGCATGCGTTTTTCATCTTTATTCGCCAGGTAAATAGCATATATCTGGCCTTTTTTTCCCTTGGTAAAACAAATATTATTATTCTTGAAAGGAGCAACAGGACGGGAACCATAGATAGCTTCTCCGTTGACTTTCATCCATAATCCCATTTCGTGCATACGTTTCAAGGCTTCCTGTGGCAATTCGCCCTGTGGTGAGGGACCTACATTCAAAAGAAAATTTCCTCCTTTTGCCACAATGTCAACCAGTAAATGGATCAACTGATGAGTTGGCTTGTAATGATCATATGGATTGTAGGACCAGGATCCCCCCATGGTCATACAGGTTTCCCAGGGGTAGGACAGGGGCTTGTCAGGGACCCTTTGCTCCGGTGTACGGTAATTTTCATATTTACCACCTACGGCCCGGTCAACAATAATTAACCCGGGCTGGTGCTCACGGGCCATTTTGGCGATGGCTGGCATATCTATATCCTGATTCCAAGGAAGATGCTTAATACCAGGCCTGGGACATACCCAACCCCCGTCAAGCCAAAGGATGTCCACACGACCGTAACCTGTCATCAATTCCTCGATCTGACCGTAAACAAAAGATTTGAACTTTTTCCAGCGCTCCGGATATTTTTCAGGATTATAGTTGACATTCCGGTCCGGTGTGGCAAAATAAGGCCACCAGTAATAGGGACTGTGCCAGTCGGGTTTTGAAAAATAGGCCCCTATCTTAAAACCATCCTCCCTGAAAGCATTGAAGACCTCTTTGGTGACATTGGCTTTGGGATTGGTGTGAAAAGGGCAATGCTTATCCGTGATCTTATAATCTGTTAGTTTGGTGTCGAACATGCAAAATCCATCATGATGCTTGGTCGTGAAAACTACATACTTCATGCCGGCATCCCTGGCCGCATCAGCCCATTTCTGCGGATCAAAACGCTGTGGATTAAATGTGGTTTTCAACATTTCATACGCTTTCTTGTATGCCACATAATCCTCCGCATTCCGTCGGCACCAGGGAACATCTTCGCTGCATATCGACCATGACTCAACAATTCCCCATTGCGAATAAGCACCCCAGTGCATCAAAAAACCGAACTTAAGATCCTGCCATTCTTCCAGATTTTTTTGGACAAGAGGATCTTCAGGGGGAATATAATTGGTTTTTTCTTGTGAAATCACAGGAGAGAAGAAACCGGTTACAAGACATAACAAAATGATAATGTGCAGTTTTTTCATAATAAAAGCTTTTTAATTTGAGAAAATTTTTATCTGGCTCTTGGGTTTATTCCGGATTAATAGGCCTTAAAAATAATATATACCTACAAAACTAATGATTAACCGATCATAAAAACAAGCCTGAAAGATAAATTGTTGAAAAATTGATTTGAAAATATTTTTTATTGGAATTTTTTTTATCATTGTGCATTCATTTATTATCGTATATGGAAAAGAGTAAACCACGAATTATCAAGGACTACGACAAGCTGGATAAGAATATTCAGGAACAGATAAAACTGACTTATCCTGAAGGATTCAGCCAGTATCTGATCACTTTCCTGAATAAGGATGGCAAGTATATAAGTGCTCTGCCGTTTGAGACGTCTGATTATTACTACCTCGTCAGGATGACACAGGATGAAGCGGATATGATCATTAGCGAGGATGAGGATTATGATTCCGAAGGTATTCTTAAGGATGATGTGAAGGAGACATTTGAAGACCGATATTCGGATCTGGATTATTTATCGGAAAAAACAGGCGATAAGAAAGAGGATGACCCGGAAGATAACCGGTAGATTTTCAATGATATTCATATTGTGAGTTTCTGTGGTACCCGTTTAATACCCGATGCCTTTCTTTATTGATAAAAGCACGGAAAATGCTTTTTCTATGTCTTTATCAGACACAAGCAATGTGAATTCATTTGTTGTCGATATTACTTCCGAGATATTGATCCCTTCCCATGCCAGGTTCTTTAATATAAAATAGTAAAACCCTGATATTTCCGTATTCTCTGCAGGCAGTTTGATCGTGATGGATGATAATCCTTTTTTACGTGATAGTAGTTTTTCATCCTTAAAATAAATGTCTATAAGATGAGCTCCCTGATCACTGACAATGATCGTCGTTTCGCTTACTCCTTGTGAAAATGTACAGAAGATGTAACGGTTCTTTCCAATGGCCTGCAGAAATTCAGACTGATGCACAACCAGGGTACGGGAATTCTGAAAGGTAAAATCCATCAGATTGGTACGGGTGATCATATCTCCAAGATTATGAACAAAGTTTTGAAGATCAGTTGTGAGGAGATCACGGGAGTTCAGAGAGAGCCTGCTTATAGACATAATTACTGCACTTTCGGTGACAGATTTATGTAAACGTTTTTCAATCTTTGGTTTTATCTTGCGGGCCAATGATGATTGATTGATCAGTCCCTCCCGTAAAAGTTCTTCTACAAAAGGAGAGTCGTGAATTTCCTGACGGACCGCTTCGGAAACAGATATCATTATGTTATATTTTTAACACAAAGTTAAAATAATGTTTATTTTATTCAAAAATTTTACAGATAATTTTTTACAATATACTTTTGCCGGGTAAGAAAAGCTCATTTGATTGGGATCATAAAACAGGTATGAAAATAAAAGAAGAGTCAAAAGTCGAAGAGTCTGAAAAGTATCGGGTGAATGAGCACAGGGCGCAGAGCACAGGGCGCAGAGCACAGGGCACAGAGCGTAGAGCGCAGAGCACAGAACCTACCGGTCCCTGAGGCGGAGCGCAGCGACGGCTATCTGCCTGCCTCCGGTAGGTAAACCGGCTGGCAGATATCGGGGGGTCAGAGAGGAATAAAAGGTAAAATGGTCAGAGAGAATTTATTATCAGGGGAAAAGGTATATAATACATATATAAGCAAATGAAGGTATTTAAATTTGGTGGAACATCGCTGGGAGAACCGGAAATATTCAGAAAGCTTCCGGAATTGTTTGGCGGACAAGGCAGGGTTGTGGTTGTACTGTCGGCTATCTCGGGGACAACGGATAAGTTGATCAGTATCAATGATCAATTGAGAAAAGGGAATGTTGCTGAGGCAAAAGATCTGATTATGGAGATGGAGCGCTTCTATTCGAGTTTTATTTACCGTATGTTTGACTGGACCCCCGTGTATAATGAGGCCCGTTTATTTATTGAAACCCGTTTTCTTAAACTGATTGGGTTGATTGATAAGCCTTTTGCCCGGGATGTGGAAAATGAGATACTGGCACAGGGAGAGTTATTGTCTTCCGGTTTACTACGGTGTTTGCTTAAGTCGAAAAATGAGAAATTTATGTATCTTTATGCACCGGACTATCTGGAAATAAACGATGAGGGGCAGCCAGACGTTAAAAAACTGGGTATGAAACTGAAAGAAGTATTGAACCAAAACCCGGATAATGATGTTTTTATCACGCAAGGTTTTATCTGCAGGAACAGCAGGGGGAAGATCGATACGCTTGGACGCGGTGGCAGTGACTTTACTGCCAGTTTGATCGGCGCTGCCCTGGTGGTAGAGGAGATACAGATATGGACGGATGTGGATGGGGTGCATAATAATGATCCCAGGTTAGTGGAAGAAACACGGTCTGTGCCGGAATTATCTTACGAGGAAGCAGATGAGCTGGCTTATTTCGGAGCCAAGGTATTACACCCCTCGTGTGTGTTTCCGGCCAAGCGGATGAATATTCCTATCCGTATTAAAAATACCTTGAATCCCGGGGCTCCCGGTACTTTGGTGCATGAAGCAAGGAAAGGCTCCACCATTAAGGCGGTGGCAGTTAAAGACGGAATCACGGCAATAAGAATACGGTCGGCACGAATGCTGAATGCTTATGGTTTTTTAAAAAAGGTGTTTGAAATATTCGAACATTATAAAACCCCTATTGATATGATCAGTACTTCAGAGGTATCGGTATCGTTGACCATTGATAACAATACCTCTCTGAAGGAGATCGTAAGCGAACTCAGGGAGTTAGGTGCCGTAGAAACGGATGAAGATCAGACCATCGTATGTGTGGTTGGCGACTTTATGGCAGAGAAGCCGGGGGTTGTACGGATGGTATTGAATGCCCTGAAAGAAATCCCTGTCCGGATGATCTCGTATGGCGGTAGTATGAATAATGTTTCACTGCTATTGCATGAACGGGATAAGATCAGGGCTATAAACGCTTTACATCATCAATTGTTCCTAAACAGAGAGATCCATGTCAACTGAAGAGCTGGTAGCCATATTTGAAAATATGCCAACTCCCTTTTATTATTATAATCTTGACTTGCTGGAGGAAACCCTGGAAAAAGCAGCCAGGGCTGCTGAAATTTATGGATACAGGATCCATTACGCTCTCAAAGCCAATGCTGACAAAAGGGTGCTCCGGCTGATTCAGGAGAAGGGAATGGGAGCTGATTGTGTGAGTGGAAATGAAGTACAATTGGCAGTGGATACGGGATTTGATCCTGAAGGTATATTTTTTGCCGGTGTCGGAAAAACGGATGAGGAGATCAGACTGGCGCTTAAAGATAATATCGGATGTTTTAATGTGGAGTCTTATGAAGAGCTGAAAGTAATTCATCAACTGGCCCGTGAAGCTGGGAAGAAAGCCCCGGTTGCGATCCGTATCAATCCCAGGGTGGATGCACATACCCACCGGCATATTACCACCGGCACGGAAATTAATAAATTCGGGATACTGGAAGAAGATCTTGCTCCGGTATTTGACCTTATCCGTGATTCAGATTTACTTGACTTCCGGGGAATTCATGTTCATATCGGATCCCAGATCACGGATATGCATGTTTTCAGGAATTTATGTGAAAGAGTAAATGAACTGCAGCGGCTTTTTGTTGCCCGGGGATTAAAAGTTTCCATGCTCGATCTGGGAGGTGGACTGGGTGTGGATTATATACACCCGGAAGAAAATCCGGTCCCTGACTTCGAAACATATTTTGAAACCGTAAATAAAACATTGAATGTCCATCCCGGACAAAAAGTGCACTTTGAACTGGGTCGGTCACTTGTAGCACAAATGGGTGATCTGATAACCCGTGTCCTGTATGTCAAAAAAAGCGGAAACCATACCTTCCTGATAGTTGATGCAGGAATGACCGACCTGATCCGTCCTGCACTTTACGAAACAGAACACAGGATCAAAAATCTTTCTTACAGGAAGAACAGAAAGAATTCTTCAACAATAAAAACAGATATTGTGGGGCCTGTTTGTGAAACGGCTGATACCTTTGTTCGTGATCTGAATTTTCCTCTTTCAAAAAGAGGGGATATTCTGGCCATACGCTCGACAGGCGCTTATGGCCGGATGATGTCAAGCCATTATAACCTGAGAAAAACAGCTTCTGTTGTATATTCGGATGATATTCGTTTTAAACAGGGAAAGATCAGAAATAAATATCAGGCAAAATAAATTATCCGGATATATTGACCAATCAGGAACAATCCAAATAGAATCAAAACGGAACTGGTAACTCTGTTAAGAATTAATAAATGCCTGTCTGTGGTATATTTCTTTAATTTTCTTGCAGCCAGAACTTTTACAATATTCATAACAAACATGATTCCGAAAACGATAATAAAAAAAAGAAGATGATAAAATTTTTTGGAAGAAAAATCTGAAATAGCCAGTGTAACTATGGTGATCCAGAAAACAATAACGGTTGGGTTCAGAATATTGATCAAAAAGCCCTTGAAAAATTCGATGCGGGTATAGGATCTGGATTTTATTTTGAACTTTCCGGAGAAATAATATGCGATACCAAATAATACGAACAGAATACCCCCTGCGAATTTTACCAGGGGATCTTTTAATGCTGTCGTAAAAAAAGCAAAAGAACCGGTAAATAATATCAGGACAATAACAATATCACTGATAAAAGCCCCAAAAGTAAAAAAGAAACCTTTTATAAATCCTTTGTTGATCGTAATATCGATCATCATAAAAAAAATAGGCCCGGTAGATAAACTTACCAGTATCCCCACTAAAATTCCCTTTAAAATAACTTCAAGCATATCTTTTTATATGATAGTAAATATACATGAAAAAATTTACACACAGACGGATAAAAATAAGAGATAAGTCGAAAATGTCGAAAGTCGAAAAACCTTAAAAGTACCAGGTGAATGAGCACAGGGCACAGGGCACAGGGCTCAGGGCACAAAGTGCAGAACCTTCCGGTCCCCGAGTGGACGGAGCGCAGCGACGTCTGCCTGCCTGCCCTGGCAGGTATCGGGGGGCCAGGGAGGAACAAGGAATCAGCATTGCCAGAGAATTTATTTTCAAGGGAGAAATATAAAAACAGGTTACCGGCAATATTATAATGGTCTTTATCAGGGATAAATGTAAGCTGCTTTCTGGAGTTCATCAAGACTTTTAAGTGGCCGTGGGGGATGGAGATACCGGTTAAGAAACTGATAAATTTCCAGCCGGCTTTTTTTAGCCAACTTTGTATCCATTCTGTTAAAGGAATGGCCACCCGGTGCATTTTTATAGATCTTGTATTCAAATTTCTTGTTTGCTGCTTTCAAAGCCTGGATGAGGTGTTCAACCTCCAGCACATTGACATCCGCATCGTTGGTATTGGTATGGATCAATAATGGGGTCTGTAACTTTTCTGCATTCCATGCAGGCGAACGGCGACGATATTCATTTACATCTTCATAGGCTGTTTTACCGATATGATAATCTGCAGAATACAGGTCACGGTAACCCTGTGTTTTATAACCCATTCTGGCGATCAGATCACTGACAGGTACTCCTGCATAGGCTACTTTATAATGCTTGGGATGATCAAAAATATTCATCAGGGCGATCAGGCCGCCATGACTCCATCCGATAATACCTACCTTATTTTTATCAACGATGGAATAGTTATCCAGCATATACTGCCGGCTGGCATCCACGTCTTCTATCTCCCGTCCGCCATAATCGATTTTCCGGTAGAAGGATGCGCCATAGCCCGTGCTTCCGCGGTACTCTGGTGCCACTACAATGTACTGCTGGTACATCAGTTCCCGGATGATGTGGGCATAATACGTTGTAAAATTGCCATGTACTCCCCCATGGGGGAAAACGATCAAAGGATACTTTTTAGACAAGTCAATATTTTTCGGGATAAAAATGTAGCTGTGGAATTTTACTGGATTGCCTGCTCCCTGAGCCGTGGGATTCTTCTCATGAGCCAATGGCGGTCCGTAGATATATACCTTATCTATGAATGCCACGTCCCCGACTTTGTTATACCAGCTTACATCATCTACTGCCTTTTCCAATACATCCAGACGGTGATTTAATTGTTCCATCTGCATGTTCAGTGTCTCTATAACCTTGTTTGTTTCATTCCCTGATGACTGGGAAAAAAGACTTCCCGGCAGAAATACCGCCAGGAAAACAGTTAAAATAACATTATTCCTTTTCATGGGTTTAGATTTTTTGGATAGTTTACTAAATTTCTATAAAGCCATCAAAAACTTTTTCTGCAGGACCTTCCAGCCAGATATCAGTAAACTTATTGTTGCCAACTTTTTTAAATGATACCTTCAGCACACCTCCCAGGGTGTGAACTTTGACAGGATGACTGCCATTTTGTCGTAACATGGAAAAAACCAAAGCTGCCGCCACACTGCCGGTACCACAGGAGAGCGTTTCATCTTCCACACCCCGTTCATAGGTGCGGTTGAAAATAGTATTATTGTCAAGGATCTCGACAAAATTCACATTTATTCCTTCCGGTTGAAAATCCGGACTGTACCTTATTTCCCGGCCTTTAATGACCACAGGGTAAGCTTTGACATCTTGTACGAATGTTACATAATGAGGAGAGCCTGTATTCAGGATGTAACTGTTGTTTTTTGTATTTATATCCTGGACCTCCTGCATTTTGAGACGTATAAGATTTTGTTCTATGCGTCCTTCGTGTATCCCGTCTGTCGCCCTGAAGAGGGTTTTATTCCCGGAAATACCCAGGGAATGAGCAAAGTCAATGACACACCGTCCTCCGTTGCCACACATGGTAGCTTCTTTGCCGTCGGCATTAAAATATCGCATGGAAAAGTCTGTGGATTCATCCGGTTCAATGAGTATTAATCCATCGGCACCGATACCGGTTCTTCTGCTGCACAGGCGGGCTACTGCTTTTTCATCCGGGACAAAATGCCGTGTCCGGTTATCGATCATGATAAAATCATTTCCTGTACCCTGGTATTTTGAAAAAGAGACCTTCATCACTGGCAGTATTCGTTAAAATATGTTAATCATATGCAATTATGCAACATGCTTATTATTTGGTCGTTATTAATTAAAATGCCCGGAAGGAAAAGTAAAAAGGGCATGATCTTTGAAAATGAACCCAACGATGCTAATTTAATAGAATTAATACTAACTTAAAAACATTTTGTCATGAAAAACAAAAGATTATTAGGTTCTCTTATGATGGGGATTTTAGGTGGAATACTTGGAGTTTTTGTACTATTTCTTGTTTTTTATAAAAAGCCGTCTGAGATCCCGAGAGGGCATAGCATAGAGCAAGCACAAAAGGTAAAACTTGTAAATTTTACGACCGGCAATACCCCCTCTCAAACAGATTTTAATTTGGCTGCAGAAAAAGGGGTCAAGGCTGTGGTGCATGTAAAAACGGAGATGGAAGTGGAAACTTATGAAACCAATCCCTTCTATTATTTTTTCTTCGGTGAAAGAGGTCCTCAACAGAAACAACCGGTTCTTGGTTTTGGTTCGGGAGTGATCATTTCTCCGGATGGTTATATTGTTACCAATAACCATGTGATCGAGGATGCCAAGAAGATTCAGGTAACACTGGATGATAAAAGAACTTTCAAAGCCGAATTGGTTGGTTCCGATCCTACCACCGACCTGGCTTTATTGAAGATTAAAGCCGATCATCTTCCATATCTGATTTTTGGTGATGTTGGAAAAGTACGTTTGGGAGACTGGGTTCTGGCTATTGGTAATCCTTTTAACCTGACATCAACAGTTACGGCTGGCATTATAAGTGCCAAAGGAAGAAACCTTGGCATTCTGGGTGATCAGAAATACAGGATTGAATCTTATCTTCAAACAGATGCTGCCCTGAACCCCGGAAACAGTGGAGGAGCACTGGTGAATCTGAAAGGCGAACTCATTGGCATTAATTCTGCAATTATTTCGCCTACACGGGGTTATACCGGATATTCTTTTGCTATCCCTGCCGATATCGTCAAAAAGGTGGTAACTGATCTGGAAGAATACGGACAGGTGCAGCGGGCTATTATGGGAGTGCAGATCCAGGATGTTACATCTGATCTGGCAAAGGAAAAACATCTGGATAAAATTGAAGGAGTTTATGTTGCTGATGTAACCAAGAAAGGTGCTGCCGAAGAAGCAGGAATCAAAGCAGGAGATGTCATATTGGCTATCAATGGTGTTAAAGTAAACTCTGCTGCAGAACTGCAGGAAGAAATAAGTCTCTACAGACCTAAAGATAAAATAAATGTTTTGATAAAAAGAAAAGGCAAAACGCAACAATTTGTAGTTACTTTACGTAATCTACAGGGCAATGCCGAATTGGTTAAGGTTTCGGATTATGTAGATGGAGCAAAATTTGAAACGATTTCCAATAAGGAACTGAAGCATTTCGGAATTGATAATGGAGTTAAGGTTGTGGATATTAAACCCGGAAAGTTTATGGATATCGGGATACAGAAAGGATATATAATTATCAGTATCAATGGAAAACCTATGCGTACTCCACAGGATGTTTTTGACATGCTGGGAGGAGGAAATGATATCCGTTCCATTGAAGGGATACAGAACAACGGAACATATTTTAGCTTTGAATTCAGAGGATAATAATTTTCCATATGAAAAAATAAAGTCAAGCCTCATCATGCCTTTGGGGTTATTTGAGGCTTGACTTTATTGTGTTACTTGTGTTTTAACTTAGAATGCCGTAATTTTGTACCAAAGATGTGAGGGAAAACTATGAGACAATTAAAAATCACAAAATCAATCACCAACCGTGAAAGTGCTTCACTGGATAAGTACTTACAGGAGATTGGGAAAGAAGAGTTGATTAGTGTTGAGGAAGAAGTGGAACTGGCGCAGCGGATCAAGAAAGGAGACCGTGAGGCACTGGAAAAGCTTACCAGGGCAAACCTGCGTTTTGTCGTTTCTGTGGCAAAACAATACCAAAACCAGGGTCTTAGTCTGCCGGATTTGATCAATGAAGGAAATCTCGGATTGATAAAGGCTGCAGAAAAGTTTGACGAAACCCGCGGATTTAAATTTATTTCATATGCCGTATGGTGGATACGTCAGTCTATTTTGCAAGCCCTTGCCGAACAATCCCGTATTGTGCGGCTGCCATTGAACCAGGTTGGCTCTTTGAACAAAATCAACAAGGCTTTTTCGAAGTTCGAGCAGCAATACGAAAGGACCCCTTCAACTGAGGAATTGGCTGAAGCCCTTGAATTGCCAAGGGAAAAAGTTTCCGATACCCTGAAAGTATCGGGACGTCATGTCTCTGTGGATGCTCCTTTTGTTGAAGGTGAGGATAACAGCTTGCTGGATGTATTGCCCAATAATGATTCTCCCAATGCTGATAAAAACCTGATGAATGAATCCCTGACACGTGAGATCGAACGGGCACTCGCTACGCTCACCGAACGTGAAAAGGATATCATTAAATTATTTTTTGGTATCGGCGTGCAGGAGATGACCCTCGAAGAGATCGGAGAAAAATTCGGGCTGACACGTGAACGTGTACGCCAGATCAAGGAAAAAGCCATCCGGCGTCTGCGTCATACCTCACGCAGTAAACTGCTGAAGTCTTATCTCGGTTGATTGAAAACGTATGAAAAACAAGTAACTGAACTCCTGCCGGAAACGGCAGGAGTTCTTTTTTTAAACAAAAGGACCTGCCATATTATGTTTTTTTACCTTGCGTGTAGCATCTTCTCCAGCTCTGCGATTTCGTCCCGGTAACGGGCTGCTTCGATGAAATCCAGGGCAGAGGCTGCCTTTTCCATGGCCTTTCGTGTTTTTTCTATTGCCTTTTCCAGGGCATGCCTGTCCATATACCGGACCACCGGATCGGCTGCTAAATTAACCCGGTCTTCCATTCCCGCATAAACCTTCTGTCCGGTCTTAAACTGGATCCCGGCCATGATAGAGTCACCGGTTTTAACGATCTGGCGGGGTTTGATGTTCATTTCCTGGTTATACCGTAACTGTTTTTCCCGACGCCGGTTGGTCTCATCAATGGTTCTTTGCATGGAATCAGTGATTTTATCAGCATACATGATCACCTTCCCTTCCACATGACGCGCAGCCCTGCCCGCGGTCTGCGTAAGCGAACGTTCCGAACGCAGAAAACCTTCCTTATCCGCATCCAGAATGGCTACCAGGGAAACTTCCGGCAAATCGAGACCTTCTCTCAGCAGATTAATTCCTACCAGTACATCAAAGGTCCCTTTACGCAAACCATCCATGATCTCAACCCTTTCCAGGGTGTCTATATCCGAGTGTATATATCTGGTACGAATATTAAGTTGAGCCAGGTAACCGGATAACTCTTCGGCCATACGCTTGGTTAGGGTGGTGACCAGTACACGTTCCTGTAGGTCAATCCTTTTACGGATCTCAGCGATTAAATCATCGATCTGGTTCAGACTGGGGCGCACCTCAATGGCCGGATCGGGAATGCCGGTAGGACGGATAAGTTGCTCTACGATCACCCCCCCTGTTTTTTCCAGTTCATAATCCGCAGGCGTTGCGCTTACGTATATTGTTTGACCGGTGAGTGTCTCAAATTCTTCAAATTTTAACGGGCGGTTGTCTATTGCTGCCGGAAGCCTGAATCCATATTCGACCAACACCTGCTTGCGTGAATGGTCTCCGCCATACATGGCACGTATCTGGGGGATGGTTACATGACTCTCATCAATCACGGTAAGAAAATCATCTGGAAAATAATCAAGCAGACAGAAAGGACGGGATCCCGGTGCCCGGCCATCAAAGTAACGGGAATAGTTTTCTATACCACTGCAATAACCTAACTCACGGATCATCTCCAGATCATAACTAACCCGCTGCTTCAAACGGGTTGCCTCTTCCTGCTTGCCAATCTCCCGGAAAAATGCTACCTGCTGGTTCATGTCCTGCTCAATCATAAACAGGGCTTCCTCCATTCTTGATTTGGAAGTAATGAAAATATTGGCAGGATAAATGGTAACTTCTGTTGCATGCTCCAGGGTTTTTCCGTTTAATGGATCAAAAACCTCAATTTCCTCGATCTCGTCGCCCCAGAAGATCATTCGGTAAGCTTTGTCTCCATAAGCCAAATGAACATCCACCGTGTCTCCCTTTACACGGAAAGTACCCCGGGGAAAATCCGTTTCATTCCGGGCATACAGAGCGGCCACAAGTTTCCGCAGGAAAACATTTCTGCTGATCTTTTCGCCGGTATGTATTTGAACGGTATGTTCATAAAAGTCATCGGGATTGCCAATGCCATACAGGCAGGAAACAGATGATACCACGATCACATCCCTGCGTCCTGACAACAGAGTGGAGGTGGTGGAAAGGCGCAATTTCTCAATCTCATCATTGATAGAGAGATCTTTTTCAATATAGGTGTCGGTTACCGGCAGGTAAGCTTCCGGTTGATAGTAGTCGTAATAAGAGACGAAGTACTCTACGGCATTTTCCGGAAAGAATTGACTGAACTCGCTATAAAGCTGGGCTGCCAGGGTCTTATTATGGCTTAGTACCAGCGTGGGTTTTTGAACCTTCTCAATGACATTGGCAATGGTGAAGGTCTTACCCGACCCTGTAACCCCCAGCAGGGTTTGATACTGCGTACCCTGTTCGATCCCTTGGGTCAATTGCCGGATTGCCTCCGGCTGGTCTCCCGTAGGTACAAAATCAGAAACCAATTTGAATTCCATGGCATCAGCCCCCGGATGAACTTTTTTTATTTTTTCTTCTTCCCTCGGAAGGTTTTATGAAAATACAGAATACGGGCAGATGATCACTTACCCCCCCGTAATAGTTAGGACCTCCGTAAGTTTTATTAGGTACTTTTCTGCCGGCTTTCGGATTTTCATACAGCATCCAGTCCTCCGAAAAAATATGCCCCCCGTCATAATTTATATGCCATCCTTTCTTATCCTGCAAGAAATTGAAAGAGACAATGATCTGGTCCAGCATGTTCCAGTGGCCTTTGTAACTGTACGTGCCTGTATCATGAAGATTATGCAGGTCATACATAAGATTGTACAGATCCCGTCTGCCTGTGTTCTTTCTCTTATTGGTAGCGTTAAGTATCTGCATGATACTCATATTCGTAGGTTCGTCATTGAAGTCACCCATGATCAGAATGCGGGCATCCGGTACGAAATTCAGAATAGAATCGACCGCACGCCGTAAAACCACGGCGGAAAAGACACGTTTCTGTTCCGTAGCCTTTTCTCCCCCGTTTCTTGATTTCCAATGATTGACAAAAATATGAAATGTTTCTCCACCGGCTTTTCCTTTAACATAAAGGATGTTCCGTACCTTCATAGTGTCCCTGGGAAAATGAATGGGAATGGAGCGATGTTCCAGATATTGGAATGTTTTTCTTTTGTATAACAAGGCTACATCAATCCCCCTGATATCCGGACTGTCTTCATGTACAATACCATACCCTGCCCGTTTTAATTTTCCTGTACTGATGAGATCTTCCAGTACTGACCTGTTCTCAACTTCACTGAGTCCGATAAGGTCAGGTAAACCCTTCGATCCAATATCCGTAATGACTTTTGCAATGTCTTTGAGTTTTTTTTCATAACGTTCCGGAGTCCAGTGCAGTTTGCCCGATGAAGTAAATTCATCATCCAATGTTCTGGGATCATTGATCGTGTCAAACAGGTTTTCTGTATTATAGAACATGACAAAAAAGTGGGGCGGTTGTTTTGCCTGCAGCATAAAAAACGGTAAGCCTGTCAAAAAAATGACCAGTACAGATTTTAAAATACGATTTCTCTGTTTTGCTTTCATGCGTTATTTAATGATAAGTGATCTGTAATTCCTGCTTACAAAGATACAAATATTATCAGCGTGTCGGGAAGCATTAATGGAATACAATTGTTTATATGTGTTCAAAACCCGGTGGATTTATTCGTTTTCAGAATATTCCCTGTTTTTGCCCAGCCTTAATAACAAGTATCCCATAATGCCGGCAGTAAAAGAGGCGATCAGAATGGCAAGTTTATCGGTATTGTTAAAAAGATTATCATTTTCAAAAGCCAGTGAGCTGATAAACAAACTCATGGTGAAACCAATGCCGGTAAGAACAGCAACACTATAAAACTGGTACCAGTTACTCTTATCCGGGAGTTTGGTAATCCCGAGCTTGATTACCAGCCAACTGAACAGAAAAACGCCTGCCTGTTTTCCTAAAAATAATCCCAGCATAATGCCCATTGGAACAGCTCCGGCCATCATGTCAAACGGTATTTCAGAAAAATTAACACCGGCATTTACAAAAGCAAAAAGCGGAAGAATAAAAAGTACCACAAAGCCATACAGTTTATGTTCCATATCCAATGCAGGGGTTTGTTCTTTTCCTTGCTTATCCGTTATTCTCATGGGAATGACCAGAGCCAGAACTACGCCGGCCAGGGTGGCATGTACGCCCGATTTAAGTACACTAAACCATAAAAGAACAGCTACAATGATGTACAATCCTTTTTTCGGGTATTTTATTTTAAATAGGAAGATCAAAATAACAAGAAACACTCCGGCAGCGGCCAGCGAACCAACGGATAGCTGGCTGGTATAAAAAGCTGCAATAATAGTAATGGCTACCAGGTCATCAATAATGGCCAGAGCCATGAGAAAAAGCTTCAATGAAGAAGGTACACGCTTTCCCAGCAATGATAATATCCCAAGGGCAAATGCTACATCCGTGGCAGTAGGGATAGCCCATCCATTGACCCCCACAGGATCTGAACTGTTAAAACAGAGAAAAATACCGGCAGGGACCATTACCCCGCCTAATGCAGCAATAACAGGTAAAGTGCTTTTTTTTACAGAAGACAACCGGCCTTCCAATACTTCCCTTTTTACTTCCAGACCGATATATAAAAAGAAGATAGCCATGAGTCCGTCATTAACCCAATGGTACAGGGACTTATCAATATGAAGAAAACCTGCTCTTATTTCCAGGGGAATATGCAGGATGCGTTCATAAAGAGGGGCCAGTGGGGTGTTGTCCAGTATCAGAGCCAAAGCTGTAGCTGTCAGAAGCAGGATTCCTCCCGCCGAATCTTTTTTAAGAAACTCCCTGAAGGCATTACTCATGGAATTTTTGATTTAATAAAACAATCATTACTACCTGGTATTCCTTTTGATCTTTAACCTTTTAGCCTTAAAATGTCATTAAATGGTCATTAGGCTGCTTTGCAGCCGAAATTAGCGGCTGATGCCGCGTCATTTGTTCGGGTTGTGCTCTCACGTCATTCAATAGTCATTCAATAGAGTTTATCAATAGAAGCTTTCCCAGCACCCGGTTTACCTGCCGGAGGGAGGCACCCAGAAACTAAAAACACTTTTTCCTTTAGCCTTTAAGCTTTAGCCTTTAGCCTTTGAACTTTACATCCTGTTATGTTTAATAAAATCCAGAATATCTTTATACAGAATGGCTTTCTCAGGCAGGTTGTGTTTTTTATAGGCAAATATTAAATTATTGACCATTCGCCCAATAGTCTCCGTAGGTGAGCATGGCAGGTAATACTGAGGCTCCAGTGGTGTATTGTTAAGCTGTTTCAGATAGGATTCGATTTCCCGGATACCCATGACAGATCCTCTTTGTACCATGCTGATATAAAACAGTATATCCTCGGGTCCGGTTACCGGTTTATGGCTTGACACAACAAAGGGATCCACGTAAGCCAAAATAAACTGGCCGGGAAGGTTTACGCCTTTGATAGGTAAATTCAGCCGCTGTGCAATTTCTTCGTAAATAATGGCAATGGAAACAGGGTTGCCTTTTTGACTGTCCAGAACAATATTTATATAATTGTTCTGGGGAGAAAAGTAGTCTCCTTTATTAGGCCCCAAATTATGTATATCGTACAAGATATGATTGATGATACGTACTTTTTCAAGAGCAGTCAGGTTTTCATTCAACTCCAGCCACACATCCTTTTTTATCTTTTCAATCTTTTCTTCCAAAGGAAGATAATGCAGGTTGGGAAACTGGATCCTGGCAATCAGATAGGCCCCTTTGAGCAGACTAGGTTTATCTTCATGAAGCCACTGGTACAGTTCATTTTTAATAGTGTTTAGCTGAATGCTGTGAATAATTGACTCAAGACGTTCCTGAACCAGGTCATTGAAAGAGATTTCCCATTCTTTTTCCAAATGGGGGATGACATCTTCGCCAATGTCAATCAGGTACTTTGATACTTCTTCAAAAATAGTGAGATCAGGGTCATCAAGAAGTTGTATCAATGCTTTTATTTTATTGTTATCTTTTGTTTCCATGGCATTAAGCAGTTAATTTTTTCAACACATACTCAATCAAACGCTTTATTAACGGCTCATAATGATCAATAGCTTCGCCCGTTACCCTGTTGGCTATAATGGCACAAAGGGTAATGGCATGGTGTCCCAGTAAAGAGGATAATCCATACAATGCAGAACTCTCCATTTCATAATTTGTGATTTTTTCTCCGTGATAAGAAAAATTTTCGATTTTATGATTCATCTCAGGATCAGCCAGCGGGATACGTAATACCCTGCCTTGCGGGCCGTAAAACCCCGGTGCCGATATGGTCACTCCTTCTGTTATTTCAGGTCCTGACATCCTTGCAACCATTTCTTCCGGTGCTTCAACCACATAAGGGGTATTCCAAATTTCAGGCCAATCTGTACTCTCAATAAAAGAATTTGCAAAAGTTTTATTATTAATATCAGGCAAGCCGGCATAAAAATGCATCATCCCGTCAAAACCTATTACCCTGCGACTTAGCAAAAAGGAATCGATGGGGATCTTTTCCTGGAGTGATCCGGAAGTTCCTATACGAACCAGTTTCAGAGATTTTTTTTCCGGTTTGAGGGTGCGGGTACGAAAATCTATATTAACCAATGCATCCAGCTCATTCATTACAATGTCAATATTATCCGTACCTATTCCCGTAGAGATGGCTGTAATTCGTTTCCCGCTAAAAAAACCCGTATGGGTTACAAATTCACGATTGTGCTTTTTAACTTCAACAGAGTCAAAAAAAGAAGATACCACAGGAACCCTCCCGGGATCTCCAACCAATATAATATGGTCGGCAAGATCTTCCGGCTTCAAATGCAGATGATAGATATATCCTTCAGGATCCAGTATAAGTTCCGATGACTGGAATATTTTTTTCATATTAATCTTTTCTTTAGCTCCGTTTATTACTTTTGCCCCTTAATTATTAAAAGTAACAAAATTAAAAAAAAATACGGTTGGTGGAATATTATCAGTAATAAGCTTGTCAAATAGATTTAATAAGTTGTAAAATGTAATAGGAGATGAATATATTGCGTTATTTTTCGTTAGCTTTTCTTTTTATCCTTTTTATTCCTGCTTTATACGGGTCATCCGGGATCAATCCTGTAGAATCACGTAAATCTATTACGGCTGTTAAAGTAAAGGTACCTCCTAAAATTGATGGTGTACTGAATGACGCCTGCTGGAAAGGAGCTCCGGTAGCTGATCATTTTGTGCAATATGCTCCTTATAATGGAGAACCTGCCTCTTTCCCGACGGAAGTGAGGATCGTTTATGATGATAAGGCCCTGTATGTTTCTGCCTTTATGTATGATCCTCATCCTGACAGCATATACAGACAATTAGGCAAACGGGATGCAGACAGAAGTCTGCAGGCCGATAATTTCAGTATTGATCTGAACCCTTTTCATGACGGAGTCAACGGTATGTCGTTTAAGGTATCGGCCTCAGGGGTCAAAACAGATAAAAAAAGAAATCCTTCTTCCAGACATGGTAGTGACCTGAACTGGGATGCTGTGTGGTACAGCGCTGTGAAAATAAATAATAAGGGCTGGGTGGCAGAGTTCAGGATACCTTATTCAGCCATTCGTTTTCCAAAAGTACATGGCATAGCTACCTGGGGCATAAATTTCTGGAGAGAAATACGCCGCTACCAGGAATATTCTTCATGGAACCTCGTGGATCGTGAAGTAGGAAATTCTTTTAACTACCTTGGAGACCTCACAGGAATACGGTCTATTAATCCGCCTTTACGCCTTTCCGTCACACCTTATGTTTCAGGGTACCTGGAACATAATTCCAAAAATAATATCTGGACAAATACTTATAACGGTGGCATGGACCTGCGATATGGGATCAATGAAAGCTTTACATTGGATATGACACTGATCCCTGACTTCGGACAGGTACAGTCAGATGATAAAATACTCAACCTTTCTCCGTTCGAAGTGAAATA
>WFSC01000208.1 GCA_015486185.1 Bacteroidales bacterium
GTGGTATGAGGACTTGCAGAAACCATCCCCCATGGAGAAACAGCCCCGGGAAAGGTGGATCCCTCCCCTGCCGTACCGATAAACGGGTTTACAAAATGTGCTACCCGTGTATTCGCGATTACCTCATCATATTTTCCCGTCTGACCTACACTTATGGATGCCAACAGGAGAAAGAAAATGAAAAAGATATATTTCACGAGAATATAATTTAGTTAAACATATGTTATTTAATTCCTTACTTTAATCAGTTAATAGTTTTGAAATTTTCACGTTCATGCTCAAAGCCATACTCTTTTGTTCTTAACTGATAAGGTCAGTTTCATCTCCGTTGTAACCTAAAGTACTTACAGTAAAAATCGACCTATATTTTTAAAAATTTTATGCGACCCTCTTATCAAAATTGATATTTGGTTCTAGTTTTTCCAGTTGCTTTTTATAGTATGCGATAAGTTTATCTTTCTTAAAATTATTTAAATAATCCTCACCCAGTTCATTAAATGCAACCTTGTTTTTTATGATGTAATAGGAGGCTATCAGGATTTTATGTCCTATTGCTATTACAGCCCGTTTTTTACCTCTTCTGCCAACAAGGCTTTTATATTTTGAACTTAAATAAGTATGCTTTGTTCGAGATGCAGCCCAACCTTGTTCTACCAATAAGGCTCGCAGGTATTTATTGCCATAGGTTATTCTACCGCTTTTATTTTTCCCGGCACTCTCGTTGCTGCCTGGACATATTCCTGCCCAGGATGCTATGTGTTGATGGGTCGGAAATTTATCCATATCAAGACCTATTTCTGAAATAATTCCAATAGCCCCATCATAACCTACACCAGGGATTGTCTCCAAAAGTTCAATTATATCTTGATAACCTTCTGTCATTTTTGCTATCTGAGTATCAATCTCTGCAATCGTTTCTTCAATCCTTGCAATATTATTTTGGATGGTCCGAAGCATAAACCGATGATGGTCTGTTACATATCCGGTTAATGCTTCTTTTATATCTTCCCTGCTGGCCTTGACCCTGCCATGTACATAATACAATAACTTTTCAGGCTCATAATCGCCTTTCAGGATTTCTGCTATTATTTTTCTGCCTGTGGAACCAAAAACATCACTCAACACAACCGATAATTTTATATTAGCGTCTTCAAGTATTTTTTGGAACCTGTTCTTTTCTGCTGATATTTGATTGGTCAGTTTTGTTTTGTAACGTGTTAAATCTCGCAACTCTCTTATAGTACGAGTAGGAATAAAACTCCCTTTTAACAAGCCGCTCAATAATAACTTTGCTAACCATCTGCTATCCTTTTTATCAGTCTTATGGCCTGGAACATTTTTTACATGCCGCGCATTGACCAATAAAATCTGAAAATCATCACCCAAAACATTGAAAACAGGTTTCCAGTATACCCCTGTACTTTCCATAGCAATATGGGTAATACCATGTTTTTTTAACCACTCCTTCAATTTTATCAAAGAACTTGTAAAACTACTGTAACTTTTTGTTACAGTTTTTATACCTTTACCTCGAATGGTGACCACAATTACTCCTTTGTGGACATCCATTCCACAGCCGCGTTCAACGACTTGTTCAAATGGAATAAAATCCTTGTTCATGTCGTATAGTTTTTTTGGTTTACTTCTACAAAACTACGCGGCTTTTTTTTATTATATTCATGTCCTTTTGTTTTTGTACCTCATATTTTAAATTCTTTAAGGATGGGGGTTTCATCTGTTTAAAATTTTGTAATTTGTTAGATATGAAGCAATTCCAATACCGATAAATATTGGGATATAAACAGATGCCTGCCTGTCGGCAGACAGGGAACCGATTCGCTTTTACATAAATTTTAATCATCACTTGTTGGTATATTTTATGATGATCAAAATTTATGTTCATTTTATGAGTTTATAAGCTTTATCAACATTCTTCTCAGGAATTATAGTGATATGTTGATTAAGGTACTGGCGGGTATTATTTTATTTTATTCATTTCTCCGGTTTTGATTCGAACCGATTTTTCAATGTTGGAGATAAATACCCAGCCATCGCCACTTTTCCCTGTGTGTCCGTATTTAATGATGACGTTCATTAACTTATTTACATCTTCATTGTTACAAATAAGTTCGATCTTTATAATAGTGGAATATTTCTGAACGTATTCAATGGAATAGCTGAATGCTTCTTTATCAGCCCATTCAGCCAGGGCGTTTGCGTCAAGCACGGTCATACCGGTTACTCCGGCTTCCTGCAGTTTTCGGATCACAATATCCGCTTTTTCCTTTCTGATATATGCTTTTATCTCTTTCATTTTTTTGTGTTTTTAATATTATTACATAGGCATTTTATTTTAATTCACCTCTTTCTTTTCCTTTGTCAGGTTATTTTTCATCACTTCCCGTTTCTTTACAATAAAAAATATGGCAGGATAAAATACCAGTTGGATCAGCAAGGCTGTAACAATACCGCCAAACATAGGGGCTGCAATTCTCTTCATTACATCAGAACCGACGCCATGTCCGATCAGTATGGGGAGCAGACCCAGCAGAAGCACGGTTACGGTCATTACTACCGGGCGTATTCGCCTGACAGCTCCCTGGAAAATGGCCTCTTTTAGTTTACTTACGGATATTAATGATCCTTGTTTTTTCATGTTCTCATATGCGATCTCCAGGTATAGAAGCATGACTACGCCCATCTCAGCACTTACGCCAAGTAAAGCTATTATACCAACCCAAACCGCGACGCTCATGTTGAATCCTGCAAAATATAAGTACCAGATAGCACCCACCATCGAAAAAGGAAGTGCAAGTAATATAATTCCGGTTTTTATGAATGATTTGGTATTGAAGTAGAGTAACAGGGTCACAATAAGCAGAGTTAACGGGATCACCAGTCCTAAAGTTTTAGCGGCTCTTTCCATATATTCATATTGTCCGCTCCATATCAGGGAATAGCCGGCCGGTAAATGAATTTCTTTATTGATAACCGTTTGTGCGTTTTTGACATACGTTCCCACATCAATATTTTCAAGGTCAATATATACCCAGGCATTGGGTCTTGCATTTTCAGACTTGATGACAGGAGGGCCTTTTTTAATCGTGATCGATCCCAATTGTTCGAGCGGGATATTCCCTCCGCCGGGAAGGGGTACAAGTA
>WFSC01000209.1 GCA_015486185.1 Bacteroidales bacterium
CTCTTTTTCTGATAATGTATATTTATTTCATCTTAAAGGAATGGTATCTGCAGTAAATAATCCTGTTGCCTATCCGTTTAAGGAATATAGTAGAATATCTCCGGGAAATTATGTACTGGAAGTATATATTATAAAACAGGGGAACAGGAGCCTTTGTTTGGTAATGCCTTTCAGGATATTACCTCCGTTTTACCTTACCCCATTGGCTTTTGTGTTTTATATATTAACTTTTCTGTTGGTCTTGTGGGCTGTTTACCGTTATCGTAACTATAATTTTGCAAAACAGCGTTTTGCACTGGAAAAAATCATTAATCAGCGAACAGAAGAACTTTTGAAAGAGAAGGACAGAACGGAACAGTTACTTGCCAATGTTTTGCCAAAGGATACGGCAGATGAGATTAAATCTACCGGGAAAGCGACAAAAAGAAAATTTCAAATGGTAACCGTACTGTTTTCAGATATACAGGGGTTTACTAAAATTGCAGAATCTATGAATCCGGAAGTCTTGATTGATGAACTGGACCGGTTTTTCTTTCATTTTGATTCTGTGGTGGAAAAATATAATATTGAAAAGATCAAGACCATCGGAGATGCCTATATGTGTGCCGGAGGAATCCCTGAAAAAAACAGGACCAACCCGGTTGAGGTGGTGCTGGCAGCTATGGAGATGCAGCAATATATGATAAAGTTGAAAAAGGATTTGAAGCAAAAAGGCCGGCCGGTATGGGATATTCGTATTGGCATTCATACAGGCTCTGTAATTGCCGGAGTGATAGGTCATAAAAAGCTTTCCTATGATATTTGGGGCGATACGGTAAATACAGCCAGCCGGATGGAATCAACCGGTGAAGCCGGAAAAATAAATATCTCCGGCTCAACCTATGAGTTGGTGAAGGATTTTTTTATTTGTGAATATCGGGGCAAAATGCCGGTAAAATACAAAGGGGAGATCGATATGTATTTCGTCGAGGGTATCCGTCCCGAATTGGCCGGGGATGACAGAAACACCCCCAACAAAAACTTTTTTATTCGCTTGCAGATGCTTCGTTTGCAGGATCTGGAAGGATATATTTTAAATAAAATGGAATCGGAATTATCCGGAAATTTATTTTTTCATAATGTTAAACATAGTATTCACGTTTATACTATGGTGGAATTATTGGGAAGGGCTGAGCGTGTAACAAAAGAAGAAATGCTTCTTTTACGTACAGCCGCCCTGATGCATGATACCGGATATATGATGTCATATGAAAATCATGATAAGGCAAGCTGTGATCTGGTTATGGAAATTTTACCAAAATATAAATATTCGGAAGATCAAATAAAAAAAATATGCCAACTCATATTAGCAAACAAAGATCCTTTCCATCCTAAATCGAAACTTGAAGCTATCATGTTCGATGCAAATTATAATTATCTCAGTCGTGTTGATTTCAGGGATGTAGCTATACGTATCTGGCGGGAAGTACATGCTTATGAAAAAGATATCACTTTCGGGTCATGGAAAGAAGAAATGATCCGCTTGATTGATCAATATGAATATCATACCCTTACGGCACAAAAACTTAGGGATGTCGAAAAAGAAGACCAAATACGGATAGTAAGAAATCTGACTGAAACATAGAACCTAAATTGTGAAATATGGTTTTTATCACCTACTTTTGTACGCTTTTCTGAATAAATTAATAAGGTAGAAATTATGGATTGGGGAAATTTGTCTTTTGGATATACAAAAACAAACTATAACGTTAGATGTCAATATAAGGATAATGCCTGGGGATCTGTTGAAATGACAGATTCAGAATACATTAACCTCCATATGGCTTCCACGGTCCTGCATTATGGTCAGGAGATATTTGAAGGAATGAAGGCTTTTATGGGAAAAGACGGACGGATCCGTCTGTTTCGCTGGGAAGAAAATGCTAAAAGGTTCAGACATTCTGCCAGTGGATTACTGATGCCGGAAGTACCGGACGAACTATTCAGGGAGGCAATCTTTAAAGTTGTTTTAGCTAATAAGGAATTTGTGCCACCCTATGGTTCTCACGCCTCCTTATATATTCGCCCTTTGATGATTGGAACAGGACCTGAGTTGGGAGTAAAACCGGCATTGGAATATCTTTTTTTGGTTTTTGTTTCTCCGGTTGGCCCTTATTTTAAAGAAGGTTTTAAACCTGTGAACATGATGATCTGCCGGAAATATGACAGAGCAGCACCCCATGGCACTGGCACCTATAAAACCGGAGGAAATTATGCTGCCGGACTAAGAGCTGTTGAAGAAGCCCATAAAGCGGGGTATGCCAATGTGATCTTCCTCGACGCCAAAGAAAAGAAATATATTGATGAATGTGGTCCTGCAAACTTTTTTGCAATTAAAGATAATACCTACATTACACCGGAGTCTCCTTCCATTCTTGATTCCATTACGAATAAAAGCCTGATAAATCTTGCCGGGAAATTGGGATTAAAGATAGAAAGGAGAAAAGTCCCGGTTGAAGAACTAAGTACATTTGAAGAAGCTGGAGCCTGTGGTACCGCCGCCGTGATCAGCCCTATTCATAAAATAGCTGATCCTGAAACCGGAAAAGAATATATTATCGGGGACGGAAATGCAGGATCTGTATCCAGTAATCTGTATCATTATCTGACATCTATCCAGGTAGGAGACGAACCGGACCCTTTTGGATGGGTAACCATTGTTGAATAATGACTTTTTTATTCTGATGACCAACCAATGGGAAACCGGAGAAAAAATATTACCAGGAGAAGGCTGAGAAGTTCCTATTTCACTTCTTTGATCAGTGTAACCCTGGTGTTGTTTTTGCTTGGTCTGGTTGGTTTGTTAATTTTAGATGCCCGGAAATTATCCGATTATGTGAAAGAAAGTTTTGGATTCTCAGTTATGATAAAAGAAAACGCAAAAGATGTGGAAGTAAGACTGTTCCAGAAAACACTTGAAGCAAAACCTTATGTAAAGTCAACCCGTTTCATTCCCAAAGAACTGGCGGCATCGGAATTACAAAAGGAACTTGGAGAAGATTTTCTTAATGTGCTGGGATATAATCCTCTGCTTTCATCTATTGATGTTTATCTGAAGGCTGATTATGCACAACCGGATAGTATAAAAAAAATCCTGCCGGAAATTGAAAAATTCCCCGTGGTCAAAGAAGTGTATTACCAAAAGTCGCTCCTGCATGCAATCAACCAAAATGTTAAAAAAATCAGCCTGTTTCTTCTATCCTTTAGTTTTTTACTTTTACTGATTGCCATAACATTGATAAATAATACGGTGCGTTTGATGGTATATTCCAAAAGATTTATAATTAATACCATGCAACTTGTCGGCGCTTCAGGCAGATTTATCAGAAGGCCTTTGCTATTGCGTGGCATTGTGCAGGGTATGCTTGGTGGATTGCTTGCTGCAGGTATGGTAGCAGGGGTGATCTACCTGCTTGAAAACGAATTTCATGATTTTTACCTCATACAGAATTATGAAAATTTAGCAATTCTTATGACTGGTATTATTGTGTTGGGAATGTTCCTGACATTGATATCAACATTCTTTGCAGTTAATAAATATTTATCTCTCGACGAAGACAAACTTTATTATTAAAAAATGGCTGAAAAAAAAATGAACAAGAAAAAGAAACAGGGCGAAGATGATGGTTTTGCACTGGACAAAAAGAATTATACAATGATCGCTATCGGATTTGGGATTGTTGTATTGGGGTTTTTGCTTATGATAGGAGGAAAATCTGATAACCCGAAGATTTTTAATCCTGCAATTTTCAGTTTCCGGAGAACCACGCTGGCGCCGGTGATCATTTTGTTTGGTTTTATATTTGAAATATGGGCTGTAATGAAAAAATTCGGTGGAAAATCAACTGAAACCGATTAGTCCTGCACTATGAGCAATCTTGAAGCTTTTATCCTGGGTCTGGTCCAGGGACTGACGGAATTTCTTCCTGTTAGCAGTAGTGGACATCTGGAGATTGGGAAATTCTTATTCGGAAACCTGCAGGACAGCCTGAATTTTACGGTAGCTGTTCATGGTGCTACGGTTCTCAGTATTATTGTGGTATTCTGGAAAGATATTGTCCGGTTGTTGGAAGGACTATTTGCATTCAAAAAGAATGAAGAGACCATTTATATTGGAAAATTACTTTTATCTGCCATTCCGGTAGGAATATTGGGTATATTACTTAAAGATGAAATTGAATCTCTTTTTAGTGGAAAAATACATTTTGTTGGCGGTATGCTGATATTTACGGGGGTTCTCTTATTTACCACAGCTTTAGTACCTGTTGGAAAAAGAAAAATTTCCTGGTTTGATTCATTTATAATAGGTATCGCACAAGCTATTGCGGTTTTACCTGGCGTCAGCCGTTCGGGAGCGACCATTGTAACCAGCCTGCTTTTGGGAAATGACCGTACGGAAGCAACCCGTTTTTCATTCCTGATGGTTTTATTGCCGGTGATCGGTGCGAATTTTATTGAAATATGGTCAGGAGATTTTTCAAGTCAGAATCCTGTAGGTACAATACCCCTGGCCATAGGATTTATTACGGCTTTTATCTCAGGATTGTTTGCCTGTAAATGGATGTTGTCTATTGTGAGAAAAGGGAAACTGATCTATTTTGCCGTTTATTGCCTGATCATAGGAGTTATTGCTTTATTTCTCATCCATTAAAACGGGAAAGTGGAATTTAATTTTTTGGAAGGTGAAATATTGTTGTTTGATAAGCCTGCCGGTTGGACCTCTTTTGATCTTGTTAAAAAAGTAAGAGGCCTTATTAAGCGATATCTGGGGATAAAGAAGATCAAAGTCGGACATGCCGGAACCCTTGATCCGCTGGCTACCGGACTGATGATCCTTTGTACGGGAAAAGCTACAAAACAGATCAGCCGGTTTCAGAACCTTGATAAAGTTTATCTGGCCGATATGGAGTTTGGAAAAACCACTCCTTCTTTTGATACGGAAACGGAAATAGATAATATCTATCCTTTTGAACATATTACAGAAGAAAAATTTAGGATTGTTTTAAAGGATTTTACCGGAACGGTGGAACAATACCCTCCTGCTTATTCAGCTAAAAATGTTAGCGGAGAAAGGGCATATAAAATAGCCCGGAGGGGAGAGAAAGTAATATTAAAACCACAGGTTATTACCATTTATAAACTTGAATTGTTGGATTTTGATCTGCCCCATTGCAGTTTGCGGATAGATTGTTCCAAAGGCACCTACATTCGTGCCCTGGTGCGGGATATTGGTTTTTCGTTGAAAAGTGGAGCTGTTATGACAGCTTTAACACGCACACGTATAGGAGAATATAATCTTTCAGATGCTTATGATGTTAAAATTTTTGAAAATATAGTACAGAAAATGTAACTAATCAATATTTCTTACGTATAAGGCCTAACTTTTTTTGTCTGTTAAAATTAAACAATTAAACAAATATAAACCTATGAAATTATCACAGTTTCGTTATGATCTCCCGGAAGAATTGATAGCAAAATATCCTGCAAAAAACAGAGACGAATCCCGCCTGATGGTTTTACACAGGGATACTGGCGAGATTGAGCATAAGGTATTCAAGGATATTATTGATTATTTTGAGGATAAAGATGTGATGGTATTTAATGATACCAAAGTGTTCCCGGCCAGACTCTATGGAAACAAGGAAAAAACGGGTGCTGAAATTGAGGTCTTCCTTTTACGTGAACTAAACCGGGAACAAAGACTGTGGGATGTATTGGTTGATCCGGCACGAAAAATCCGGATAGGAAATAAATTATATTTTGGAGAAAATGATATGTTGGTAGCCGAGGTAATTGATAATACAACCTCGCGGGGCCGGACGCTCCGTTTTCTGTATGACGGGCCATACGAAGAGTTTAAAAAAACTTTATATAAACTTGGTGAAACGCCTTTACCTAAGTTTATTAAACGTCCGGTTGAACCTGAAGATGCCGAGAGATATCAGACAATTTTTGCAAAAAATGAGGGAGCTGTTGCCGCTCCGACTGCCGGAATGCACTTTAGTCGTGAATTGATGAAGCGGCTGGAAATTAAAGGTGTGGAGTTTGCTTTTATTACGCTTCATGTTGGCCTTGGAAACTTCAGAAGGGTTGATGTAGAAGATCTTACCAAACACAAAATGGATTCGGAACGTATCATTATTCCTGAAGAAACAGCTAAGATTGTTAATGCAGCCAAAGACAGGAAAAATGTTGTTTGTGCTGTGGGGACAACAGTTTTGCGTACAATGGAAAGTTCAGTCTCGACTGATAACCGGCTGAAACCTTTCGACGGATGGACCAATAAATTTATCTTTCCTCCCTATGAGGTGAAAGTGCCCGATCGTATGATCAGTAATTTTCACCTTCCCTATTCCACTTTATTGATCAATGTAGCTGCCTTTACCGGGTATGACCGTATGTTCAGGGCATATGACGTTGCAGTGAAGAAAAAATACCGTTTCGGAACATATGGCGATGCCATGTTGATCATTTGATGTTGATATAGGGTGAAGTGTGAGCAGGGTCCACCAACTCCCTGTATTTGTAAAATATTTTTTGAAAATCTTCCCAGGTTGGACGTTTCAGATTAGGATTTCGCAGTAAAGCGGAGGGATGAAATACGGGCATAACCCATCGGTTATGCCACTCGATCCAGGAACCTCTAACCTTGGTGATACGGAGGCTAGGATCTAAAAGTCCGTTCAAAGCAGTGGCTCCCAGTAATATAATGATCTTTGGATCTACCAGCTCTATTTGCTGAAGCAGGTAAGGCAGGCACATGGCTCTTTCTTCAGGAAGCGGCGCCCGGTTGTTGGGGGGACGGCATTTTACAATATTACCGATAAAAACATGCTCCTTCCGGTTAAAATTACAGGCAGCCAGGATCTTGTCCAGTAACTGCCCGGAACGGCCTACGAATGGCCTGCCCGTGAGGTCTTCGTCACGCCCCGGCCCTTCGCCGATCAGAAAAATCTCGGCATGCGGATTGCCTTCTCCGAATACTACATTTGTACGGGTTTTACTTAATTGACACTTAGTGCAGTGAAGTACCTCTGTTTTTAATAATTCAAATTCTTGATCCATAACCAAATAAAAATATTGAAGTTAATCCAATTGAAATTCTTCCTTTTATCTGCATAAAGTTAACTTTTATCAAAAAAAAACGTAAAAAAACTAACGATTTTAATTATTTTTATTTTAATGTTTTATGTTGCAACCTTAAAAGATGATATTTAGTCATTGTTTTGTTATTAAATATTATTAACCGGAAATTCCGTTTTATGATACTCCGCAAAACGAGATTTTTATCCGTTTTGGCTATCCTTTTTTTTGTGTTGGCCCAAGATGTCAGTGCACAGTGGTTGGCGGGGTATTGTCATAGAAAAAAAATTACAATTCTTAGTGGAACCGTTGGATCAGATCTGCCTGATTTTCCGGTTCTTATTAGTTTTACTGATCCTGATTTAAGAACAACGACAAATGGAGGAAATGTCGAAAATGATCAGGGATATGATATTGTTTTTACATTGGATCATACAAACATGCTGGATTTTCAAATCGAAAAGTATGATCCTGCTACCGGAGAATATATCGCATGGGTAAAAATACCAACCGTTTCGTCTACTTCCAATACGGTTTTTTATATGTATTTCGGAGGTTCGCATTCTGCAACCGATCCGTCAACAAGTAACACCTGGAGTAACGGTTATGTCGGAGTATGGCATTTAAATAATAATTTTAATGATGCTTCTGCCCATGGTAATAATGGTACTAACAATGGGACAGCTAATATTGCAGGGAAAATAGCAGATGCACAAAACTGGCAGGATGATACAAACTATATCAGGATTGGCACCGGTAATTGGAATGCATCTTCCGGTACCATTGAATTATGGGCCAATACAAATGGAGTAGCTGATGATGGTTTGCATGATTATCTTTTTGCACATACCACACAACCTGCATTTCAAAACAGATTGCAATTATACCTGAATGATAAGGACAGAGGCCTTTCTGTTGGGATAGGGGATAATCATACTGCTGCGACAGATATTTATACTTTCTCAACGGGAACATGGTATTTTGTTACATTATCCTGGGATGGTTCTGACTTTTATTTATATGTTAACGGGGGGTTACAGACAAGTGCTTCCTATACAGGATTGTCTTCAATTTATCCGGAGGCAGATATAGGAAATAACGGAGACACAGCAAGTAACCGCCAGGAAGGGTGGAATGGAATAATTGATGAGACGCGCATTTCAAATGTTGTACGTTCCCAGGATTGGATAACAGCTTCCTATGCCAACCAAAATGATCCATCGAACTTTTATACGGTTTCTGATTTGGAAAATGTTAAAGCCTATGCTTATCCGCATCGTGATACGATTTGTAATAATGATTCTACTCATATTGTGGTGACCAGTAATGATACTTCGGCATCATATTTTGTTTTTTTGTTATATACCGGAAATATTTCCGGAGCTATTGGACATTTTGATGAGGATACGTTAAAAGACCAGTTGACAAATAACGGAAACTATGCCGATTCCGTTATTTATGAAATTTATCCGTTTAATTTGTCACCTTTTTGTATTGGTGATCCGGATACGGCGGTTGTCTGGGTAGAGCCGACGCCGGTGGTGGCAGCCACGCCCATGAAAGACACTGTCTGTAACGGCGATGCCACAGACATACTGC
>WFSC01000210.1 GCA_015486185.1 Bacteroidales bacterium
GATCCTGTAGAATACGTAAAGATTGTTCTATTTCTCTGCCGAAATTGATGTGTACATGGCGGGTAACAGGCTCCCGGTCTTCATATACATCAATGACTTTCTCAAACAATTTATAGATCCCTTTACCACGGGTCGAGATAGTAGGTACGATTGGCATTCCCAGTAACTGGCCCAGCGCCTTGTAATCCAGTCGGTCTCTTTTTACCAGGATCTCATCATACATATTAAGCGCCATGACAATACGCAGATCCATGTCTATAAGCTGGGTGGTAAGATAAAGATTACGTTCCAGGTTGGAGGCATCTACCACATTGATCACAATATCCGGCAGCTCACCTAACAGGTATTTCCTGACATATAATTCTTCAGGTGTAAATGCCGAAAGAGAATAAGTGCCCGGAAGGTCGATCAGGTTCAGGGTATATCCGTTAAACTTGAATGTAGCACTTTTGGACTCAATGGTTACCCCGCCGTAATTGCCAACATGCTCCTTCGATTTGGAAATGTTATTAAACATGGTGGTTTTTCCCGAATTGGGATTCCCGACAAGGGCAATATTAATGGTTTTGCCTTTTTCCAAAGCTGTTTTTCTGATGATTTCTTCTGTAATAACCCCGTTATACAGATTGCCTGACAGATTTCTGGCTTCTTTTTCTGTGACTACTTCAATCAGATTGGCTTCGCTGCGACGAAGAGAGACGGAATAACCCATAATGGAATATTCAATAGGGTCTTTTAAGGGTGCATTCCGGATTACCTTGATTTTCTGTCCTTTGATAAAACCCATTTCCCCCATTCTCTTACGGAATGAGCTGCGCCCTCTGACTTTAGCAATGATGGCCGTATCGTTCGTATGTAGTTCCGAAAGCTTCACGAAGACTGAATTATTGATATTCCCCTATACAAAACCATTCCTGAAAATTATGCAAACTTACAGGTATAATAGGAAATATACAATACCAATATATTGGGATACTATATGATGTCCTGAAGACGGCTTCAGGCTGTTTGGCTCAAAAAGCCGGAAAGTAAGTTAAGAATGTATTTGAGCGGGTAGATCTTATTCGTTTTTTTCGCCAAGATCTTCAAAATCAACATTGGTAAAATCTTCTGCTACCGGTTCATCGGATGAAACAGGCATTTCCTGCGTTACTTCAGTTTCTTTAACATCCGTTTTTGCCCCTTGTTCCTGATGTAAAGGTTGTTCGTTCAGAATATAATCGATTACCCTATTCAACCCATCCATGAATCCGTCAAAATCTTCCTTGTAAAGGAAAATCTTGTGTTTCTCAAAGAAAGGCTTCCCTTCTCTGCCAAATCGTTTCTTGCTCTCGGTAATGCTCAGGTAATACTCCTCTCTCCGTGTTGCCCTGACATCGAAAAAATAGGTTCTTTTTCCCGCACGGAAGGTTTGGGAAAAAATCTCGTCTCTGCCGTTTCCGTTTTTTCCCTGGTTTTCATTTTGTTCAAATCCTTCTTCCATCATATTTCAATTTAGGTTTCCTGGTTTTGGTTAAGTGTATTTGATGGTCAAAAGTAAAAAAATATTTTTAATTTGTTCAAATCTTTGCTGTTAAAGATGTTCGTAGCAGAATACATCTTTTCTTTTGACGGGAAATCCAAATATGTTCTTTTACTCATTGTTATCCGATAAAATCCTTACATTTGTGCCCAAACTCATGAATAGACAGGTATGCTGAGCAGGCGGCTTATTCGGATAAAGGTATTGCAAACCTTATATGCCTATTCCAAAAAATCCTATAGTACCATCAATCAGGCGGAAAAAGAACTGAAAACGTCTCTCGAACGTACGTATCAATTGTTTTTTATGATCATTTTGCTGATACGGGAGATATTGGATTATGCTGCAGAAAAAATTGAACTCGGAAGGGAGAAAAAAATGCCTTCGTGGGAGGATCTGCATCCCAATACGCGGTTTATTGAAAATCGTCTGATCAGGGATCTGTCTCATCATCCGGCAATAGAACGTTATGTGAGAAATCATTCCCTTTCCTGGAAAGAACCACGTGTTATGGTGAAAAATATCTACCGGAAACTTGTGGAATCTGATGCATACAAAAAGTATATGGCAGCGGAGGATAACAACTATAAGGATGATGTCAGGATCATCAAATACCTGCTGAGCGAGATCCTGCCTGAGTCTGAAGATCTGCTTTCCACGCTGGAAGAACAAAGCATATACTGGAACGATGAGCTTGAGTTGGTCCTCTCAGTGCTCATCAGATACTTTGAACAATTTCCCCTGAAAAAGGGAAAGGCTGTTCCGGTTCCTTCTCTTTTTAAAAACGAAGAAGATAAACAGTTTGCTTATCAACTTCTTCATAAAAGTATTCTGTATAGAGACGACTATAAAATTTTGATAAAGGACCATACGGATAACTGGGATGTAGAACGTATTGCAAAAATGGATATTCTTATTCTGATACAAGCTGTTACGGAGATTATTCACTTTCCGGAAATACCCGTACGTGTAAGTATAAATGAATATATTGAGCTGTCAAGGTATTACAGTACACCCAAAAGCTCCGTATTTATCAATGGATTACTTGATAAAATTGTTTCCGATCTTCGTAAGGACGGAAAGATCCATAAAGAGGGAAAAGGATTGATCGGTGAGATTTGATAGTTACAGCATCCGTAAAGAACACCTTCCATGCTGTTGGTGATGTGACAAAATTCTTGTTACTTTGCAAATGACAAAATTCAATGTTATGAAAAGGATCACTTATGCTTTACTGATTGTGCTTGTGGGGATTACCATATCTTTTGCCTCCTGCAACATGAAGCATTCCGGTACATCCGGAAAAGATCATGCATCCATGCCGGAAAGTACGGTACAGACAGATACCGGTCAGGCCCGCATCCTCTTTGATGTATATCAACATGATTTTGGGAAAATGGTCGAAGGAGAGATTGTATCCTATACCTTTGATTTTACCAATACCGGTACTGCCCCCCTGCTTATCAAATCGGCTTCTGCATCATGCGGTTGTACCGTTCCGAAATATTCGAAAAAACCGGTTAAGCCGGGGAAAAAGGGAGAACTGGAAGTGGTCTTTAACAGTCTGGGAAAAGAAGGCATACAGCATAAAACCATAGCAGTCAGGGCCAATACCAAACCCCCGGTGACATTGCTTGTTATTACGGCAGACGTGAGGGCGAAGAAGGATGATCGATGATCGTTGAACGGCGAACAGAAGAAAAGCCCCGACCGGTCCCCGAGTGGGCCGAGCGCAGCGAGGGTTGTATCGAGGGGAAGGAAGGGGAGAATATCGATAAGGGGATTAGTAAAAGATAAAAGGCAAAAGATAGGCGAGGAAGGATGATTGATGATCGATGAACGGTGAAC
>WFSC01000211.1 GCA_015486185.1 Bacteroidales bacterium
ACGACCGTCACCTTTGACAAAACCGTTATCACCTCGCGTGTTTTAAGGTTCAGCACATACGCCCCGTAACAGGCAATATCGGTATGCCATCTTTTTACCAGCCGGCCTAAATGATGCTGGGTGATAAGGTCTATCGCAAAAGCATGCTCCCATACTTCAATATTATTGTTCTCCTTTATCCTACCGGCAAGTGTTTCCTCTATATTTTCCCCTGTAACATCTTTGTGATGCAATATCCTTTTTTCCGAATGGCCTCCCTCCCGCGAAAGGTCAAGTTCACCCTTTTTGTTCTTGTCAAAATCAACCCCCAGACTAATAAGCTCACGTATCTTCTCAGGAGCTTCCCGTACGACCATCTCTACAACTTCCCGGTCACACAATCCATCACCACTTATCAATGTATCTTCAATATGTTTCTGAAAAGAATCCTTATCAGAAATAACGGCTGCGATACCTCCCTGGGCATATTTAGTATTTCCCTCGTCAAGGGATGCTTTTGTGACGATCAATACCTTCCCTTTTTTACTGGCTTTCAGGGCAAACTGCAATCCCGCCAGACCGGAACCGATCACTAAAAAGTCAACTTTGCTTTTCATATATTCTATTGCTCTGTGCAACAAAGATAGATACAAATAGAGCATTATGGTTCATTTTATAAGGAATATTCGTTTTCATTATCAGAAAAGATGATATTTTCAATTACTTTTGCACAACCAAATTAAAAACGGAAATATTTATGAGTCAACAGGATTTATTTAAAAAACTGGTCGCCCATTCCAAAGAGTACGGGTTTATTTTCCCATCCAGTGATATCTATGACGGTCTGGGAGCTGTCTATGATTATGGTCCATACGGAGTAGAGCTAAAGAACAACATTCGTAACTACTGGTGGCATTTCATGACACGTCTGCATGAGAACATTGTGGGTATTGATTCGGCTATTTTCATGCATCCTACCATCTGGAAAGCTTCCGGACATACAGATGCTTTTAATGATCCGTTAATTGACAACAAGGACTCAAAAAAACGTTATCGTGCCGACCAGCTTATAGAGGAATATATTGAAAAACAGGAAGCAAAGATCGAAAAAGAGGTAAAAAAAGCTGCCAAAAGATTTGGCGATTCTTTTGATGAGGAAATGTTCCGTTCAACCAATCCCCGTGTTCAGAAAATCAGGGGAAAGATTGATGAAGTTCACACACGATATATTAAAGCGCTGGAAAATAATGACCTGAACGAGTTGCGGCAGATCATTCTGGATTGTGAGATCGTAGATCCGGTCAGTGGTACCCGCAACTGGACCGATGTCAGACAGTTCAACCTGATGTTCAGCACTCAACTGGGATCGGTAAGTGAAGAAACAAATACGATTTATCTGCGTCCGGAAACGGCACAGGGTATCTTTGTAAACTTTCTGAATGTCCTGAAGACAGCCCGTATGAAAATACCTTTTGGCATCGCTCAGACAGGGAAGGCTTTTCGTAACGAGATCGTGGCCCGTCAGTTTATTTTCAGGATGCGGGAATTTGAGCAGATGGAAATGCAGTATTTTGTCAAACCGGGGGAAGAATTAAAATGGTTTGACTACTGGAAGGAAAAACGAATGCAATGGCATCTGTCTGTGGTGAATGATAAAGATAAACTGCGTTATCATGATCATGACAAGCCGGCTCATTATGCCAATGCTGCGACAGATATAGAATTTGAGTTTCCGATGGGCTTCCGGGAAGTGGAAGGAATTCATTCCCGCACAGACTTCGACCTGACACGTCATCAGGAGTTCTCCGGTAAAAAAATGCAATACTACGATCCTGAAACGGGAGAGAGCTATACACCGTATGTTATTGAGACCTCAATCGGTCTTGACCGTATGTTCCTGATGATCCTCTCTTATGCCTACTGCGAAGAAAAGGTGCCAAACGCTGAAGGGAAATTGGAAGACCGGATCGTTTTGAAAATACCGCCGGCGCTGGCTCCCGTTCAGGCAGCTATTCTGCCGCTGGTCAAAAAGGACGGATTGCCGGAAATAGCCCGTGAGATCTTTGACCTGCTCAAACTGGATTTCCTCTGTCAGTATGATGAAAAGGATTCGATAGGCCGCCGTTACCGGAGGCAGGATGCTATAGGGACCCCTTATTGTATTACCACTGACCAGCAGACCCTGGAGGACCGTACCGTCACCCTGCGTGAACGGGATACGATGGAGCAGATAAGGGTGAAGATAGAAAAACTGCCGGAGATACTGAAAGAGAAAGTCAGTATGAGGAAATTGCTTGAAACTTTCATTTAACAGGAATGATGGAAGAATGGAATAGTGGAATATTGGAATGATGGAAAGAAAAAAGATTAACAGGGGATATACTAAATTAAGGGTTTGGAATAATGCTGTTGATTTGTATATCCTGACTTGTAAATTATTAACCGGACTACCTTATGAATTAAAAAAGACCATATCAAATTGTATTGATGCATCTCATAGCATAAGAAGAAATATTGCTGAAGGATATGCTCGACGAAGCATTAAAGAATATCTTAATTTCCTGAATATTGCACTTGGATCAAG
>WFSC01000212.1 GCA_015486185.1 Bacteroidales bacterium
CGCTCACTTCTATTTTTCATGGTTATCAGCTATTCTTAATAAATATTTTATCATTACACGAAAAATAAATCAAAGATATAAAAAATAATTTGCCTTACAGACAAGTATTTTTGGATAACCTTTTTATATCTTACCTTGTAAAATGGGTATAAAACAATTCTCAGGGATATAATATGAAACTATTAATGACCCATGAAAAAAATACCTCCAACGATCAGTGACACGGATGGTCTCAGGGGACTGTTGTCCCAGCCATCTCCTTCGCTTATTGAGATGATGAAGCGGATCGACGGGGACATTATTTTTCTTGGAGCCGGAGGGAAGATAGGTCTTACCATGGCAGCGATGGCCTTGCGGGCCAGCCGCGAAGCCGGCACAAAACCACACATCATTGCCGTATCCCGTTTCAGCAATACCGGTGAAAAAGAGTATCTAAAACACCAGGGCATTGAGATCCTGCAGGGTGATCTTCTTAACAAAAATTTTCTGGAGAGACTACCCCTTGTGGAAAATGTCATTTTTCTTGCGGGTATGAAGTTCGGTGCCGAAAGCAACCGTCCTCTCACCTGGGCCATGAACGTTTATCTCCCTGGGTTGGTGGCTGATCATTTCACTTCCTCTCGCATTGTGGCTCTCTCTACCGGAACAGTATACCCTTTGGTAAAAATCCGTTCTGGAGGCTCCAGGGAAGAAGACCCCATTACTCCCGTAGGAGAATATGCCCAGTCCTGCCTTGGCAGGGAAAGAATGTTCGAATACGGCAGCAGCACAAATGGCAACCCGTCCATCCTCATCCGGCTCAACTATGCTGTTGAGATGCGTTATGGGGTTTTCACCGATATTGCCCTGAAAGTTTATCATGAAGAACCTGTTAATCTGACCATGGGTTATTTCAACGCTATCTGGCAGAGAGATGCTAACGATATGATCCTGCGCTCGTTGGAGCTGGTCTCCTCGCCGGCATCCGTTCTGAACATCACCGGCCCGGAGATCCTGTCGGTACGTGAAACCGCTGAAAAATTCGGAAAGATCTTCGGCAAGTCCCCCCGTTTCATTGGTAAAGAAGCTGATACAGCCCTGCTGAATAATGCTGAAAAAGCCTTTAAATTACTCGGCAAACCCCGGACGCCTGTCAACAGGGTGATCGAATGGGTAGCTGACTGGATTACCAAAAGACAAGAGATTCTCCAAAAACCTACTCACTTCGAAGTCAGAAACGGAAAATTTTAAAAAAATATGTCCTATCCTCAATTATCCGAAGAAAAAAAGCAGATCCTGCAGAGAGGGATTGTCATACCTGCCCTGCCCCTGGCGTTGGACCGAAACCTTCACCTTGATGTGCGCCGGCAAAGAGCGCTTATCCGGTATTATGCAGATGCCGGGGTCGGCGGGGTAGCCGTAGGAGTGCACACCACCCAGTTCGCCATACGCGACCCACAGATCGGCCTATTCCGGCCTCTGCTCGAACTGGCCGGTGAAGAAATCAATGCCCGGTCACAGGAGCACGGACGCCCCCTGATCCAAATATGCGGCATTAGTGGTCCCACACAGCAGGCAGTCGCCGAAGCCCGTCTGGCCGTATCGTTGGACTACGATGCCGGTCTATTGAGTCTGGCGACACTCCCCAACGCAAGCCATGAGGAGCTGATCAGCCATTGCCGGGAGATAGCCCGTAACATCCCCCTGATCGGCTTCTACCTCCAGCCTGCCGTGGGAGGCCGCATTCTGGATGAACACTTCTGGAGGGACTTTGCAGAGATCGAAAATGTGGTGGCTGTAAAAATAGCACCCTTCAACCGTTACCACACCCTCGACGTCATCAAAGGAATCATCACTTCCGGCAGGGGGAACGAGATCGCTCTCTACACTGGCAACGATGACAACATCGTCGCCGATCTGCTCACCGAATATTACCTGCCCGGCCCGGGAGGGATGGTACGTAAAAGGATCGTGGCAGGACTGCTGGGCCACTGGGCCGTATGGACCCGCAAGGCAGTGGAGCTGCTGGAGAGGATCCATCGGGCCACCCCGGAAGATTATCCCGCCTTGCTGAGCCTCGGTACCCAAATCACCGACTGCAACGCCGCTTTCTTCGATGCTGCCAACGGCTTTAAGGGAGTCATCGCAGGGATCCACGAGGTACTCCGCCGCCAGGGCTTCTTTGATAAAATACGTCTGCTGGACCCCAAAGAAAAACTCTCTCCCGGCCAGAAAGAAGAGATAGACCGCGTGTACCGGGCTTATCCCCATCTGAATGATGATGATTTTGTCCGGATGAACCTGAACAAATGGCTATCCTGAAGTTATATTCATATATCTATCTTCGAACATTGAACTTGATCTTCCGTAACTCCCGAGCTCTTCACTCTCTTCAGAGTTGCGAGGATGACTGCCTGCCAGCAGACAGGGATGATGGCGTATATTCAACTATTTCTCATATATAATTATCCCTTATTCCCTATCAATTTATCTCACTCACTAATCATTACAAATTTCACCTCTTCTCATTTTTTGTTTTCTCCCGACCGGTCCATGGCTTCAAGCATCGATACCCCGTCGAGGATGCTTTGATAAGTATGGTGTAATTTCCCTCTTCGGAACATCTTGACCATATCGGTGAGGTTACGGTTAGGATCGGCCTCTGGCACCCGGGAGATCAGCTTTTCAATTCCTTTCTTCACAGCCACATAAGTCTCCCCGCCTTAGTATTTCTGGATATATACAAGGGCAAACAGCAGGCCATTGCCATAAGCCATGCTGGAGGTTCAGTGGCCACCGTTTTCTGTCATACGCACTTCCCGGATATCATCTCCGAAGATACATCAGCGTTTGTTCATATTCATAAAAGATGTATTATTATATATTATTTGTTAAAATGAAATTTCAGATGATTTCCTTTTTTCTCAATAACCACTGCATTTTTTATCACATCCAGACCGCACATTTCGCGGGCAGGATCTACGACCGGTTGGCCGGCCTTTTTCAGAATGAACACATAATCATTCTCTTCTTCTGCATCCACGATCAACCTGTCTCCTTTACAAGTGATGATAATGTTTTGATAAGGGGTACCTGAACCCAGGGGCTTATGGCAGATCACCCGTCTGTCGCGGGGAGCATAAAGCAAGATCACGGTTTTACCATTAAAACGGTCAAAAGCAGGACAATCTTTCCCGTTCAGATCAAGAGGTATAACCGCCCCTGCCCGGATAAAAACAGGACTCTCGTTGAGCGGATACTCCCGTATGACCGTACTCCCCCCCTCATATTGCTTACCGTTCCACCAGTCATACCATATATCGCCCTTCGGCAAGGTAAAAGTCATAGGCATCGTATCGGAGGTGATCGCTTTAAAGAAAAGGTCATCTCCCAGTTTATGGCTTTCCTGTTCCATGGAAACGGTATTTATCCAAGCTTTTCCTGAAAGATGATCCTCCACCAGCGTACTAAAGATATAAGGTCTCAATGCCCGGTGAAAGGTCACCAGGTCGCGATAGATCTCCGTGGTCTCCTCATCATGATACCAGGGAAGATGTTGGGTAAACGCCCCGTTAGCACCTCCGTTGTCCATCATAGCTACCGACGCACCGAACTGGGCATAACGGATTAACTGCTCTTTGGTGGAACGGGCACCGGTAAAGCCGCCTATCTCACAGGCAACGGCACCATATCCGGCTTTCACCGAAGTATAGATATCATGGATCTGGTCTTTAAGTCCTTTCCAGTCCCCTTTAAAGTCACCGCACCAGCCGACCCCGCCTTTGGCTATGTCGGCTGCATATCCCCCCTGCCAGGAGTAAGGACGTGCCAGTATGATCCCTTCCGGATTTTTCGCGACCGTATAATCCCACATGTGGTTATAGTAATATTTTTTGAAGGCTCTTTTCGAGACCCTCCCTATAGAGGTCAGCACTGTATCGCCCGGCAGATCATGTTCCCCCTGATCCGTTTTCCATCCATACACTCCTTTTACGAAGGCTTTATCCAACTGGTGGTCCCACCATGCACATGCATCGGGGTCCGTAAAGTCCAGTTGTACACCCACACCTTTCCACCAGCGGTAAGGCTTTCCGTTATTCACCGCATAACCCTTCCGGATCACCTCATTGTAGGCAGGATCTTTCTGCAGCGGCGTATCCTTGCTCTTTGTATTGATGCAACCAGTCATCCACAGCAGGGTATGTACGCCACGATCCATCATGAAATCCAGCATCCCCCGAGGGTCGGGATAACGAGCCGTATCCCAGTTAAAATCATTATAACTCATTTCCCAGGGAGAATCGATGATGAGGGCATCCACCGGGATCTGATGGTCCAGATAGCCTTGCACCAAATCCTGTGCAGCCTCCTGTGTATTTACACTGTCCTCCCACACGAGATGACCCAGGGCCCAGTAAGGGATCACAGGCGGATGTTCCGAGGATGCCTTTTCCGTTTGACAGGATGTGAAATATACAGTTCCCGCAATGGCTATCATCCCAAAAAGTAAAAAAATCTTTGTTTTCATACCTGACATTGATTTAGGCAATAGTATTTTTTGTTTATTTATATCCCTGCAGAAACAAATATACTCATATTTAACCCAAAATAAGCAATAGAAAATCGTAAATGCTTTCTATTGCTGATCGATTAAGGACTTTATCGTTTCTGGTTTTCACCAAAAACGTGAATTCCTAAATCGGGATTATTCGCGTCGCTCATGAGATCACTTCGCTAAGTTAATCACAACTAAACACATTAGTTCAGTTAATTCTTAGCTTCTTAATTCGTAATCCGGGCTTACAAGAATAGACCAACACCATATTCGGCATACAATACCTTCGGAACAACGTAATGAATATATGATGTGGAGACAGGCGACAGAATCAGAACAGACCCCCTAAAGAGATCCCAGACTATCAGGACTAATATGATCTCAAAATTATTTCCTGTGAAATTCTTTTGTTTATGCTGATTACAAATGGATCAGTCATTTCTTCTGAAAAAAACAAAATGACATAGGAGTATAATGTCATACCGGGATATATAATTTGACTGTTCATGAGAATGGAGAAGTGGAGAGAGTAAAATAATTTTATTAAACCAGAAAGAAGAATTTGGTTTTTCACTTCAAAATAGTTGCTTATGAAAAATACAATTAGTCAATTTTATTAAGAGGTTTTTCCATTAGAACTCACATGCCGGTACTCATCCGAGGGTATCATCTGACCAAAGATTGTCGGAATTTCTTTTAATACAAGTTGGGTTAATGCTGTCATTGCTTTTTTTGAGCTAATAATACATAAAAGGATCAAATGACAGAGTAATGTAAGGATGATAATCCGGCATCCGGTTCATTGATGAACCGAAGTACACTCCTTTAAAATTATGTATTAACCTGATTTATTAACCAAAAACCAAAATATCATGAAAAATACTTTTATTGATCATCGTTGTTGCCGGTATTTTTCCTTATTACTTCCGGCAATAATTTCAAATTTTCTTTTTTTATTGATGTTACCGATTGCTCCGGCCCAGTCGCTGGAACATCCCGATTGGGGATTTCAGGATTTTTCAGCTCCTACGGTTTATAAAGTCACTTCATTGACCCAGGAAGATGTACAGGCAAAAATTGATCAGGCTAATGCCGCCGGTGGCGGGACGGTGATTGTGCCAGCCGGAACAATCACCCTGGATTCTGCATTATATCTAAAATCAAATGTTAAATTAAAAGGCACATTGGATGAAAACGGCAATCATCTGACCACTTTTCTTGCAGCAAAGGATGCATTTTATGCAGAAGATGACCATACCATTATCAGAATACAGGGGGTTAGCAATGTTACAGTTGAGGATATCGTCGTGGATGGGAATCACAACTTTGCGGCAGGTATCGGAGCCATTTATGACGCTTACAATGTATTGATTTCCAACAATATCGTAAAGAACATTGCCGTCACCAAAGCCGAGACAATAGAAGATTCCAAGAATTGGCCGGAATACCAGAAAAGTCCATCCGCGATTAACTGCTGGCAAAATGCCGGACATACTACCATACGGGACAATTTTATCCAAAACGTTTCAAAGCACGGCATCGCCATAAACAGAAGGGATAACAGTGAAGCTGGTTCTTTTATTGTTCAGAACAACCGGATCGACAATTGCTATATGGGGATGGATATCTCATCAAACACATACAATACGGAAGCACTGGGCAATGAGATCACCAATTGTTTATATGGCACCAAACTGGTCAACACAAGAGATGATATTTACCATGACAACAAAGTTTACGATCTTGATGATACACCATGGTGGGATCAGTGGATAAATGCATGGAATAATAGTTCCGGAACAGCTCTTGTTTTTCAAGAAGCCGGGGGCACATTATCAAACATTTTAGTCAAAGACAATATATTGGCAGCAACCGAGCCTTCTAAGCAATATGCTTATTGGGATGTTAGCAACCCTGAAACAAAAATTACTTTAATAAACAACAGTTCTACACCTCCCTCTTCGTCCGACTTACATGCTTCTTTCAGTGTCTCTACATCTGATTGTAGCAACGAAGCTCATTTCTCGGACCAGTCTTCCGGTTCCCCTGACAGTTGGTCATGGGATTTCGGTGATGGCAGCAATTCGAACGAACAAAATCCCACCCATACCTACCTACAGCCCGGAGATTATACCGTCACCCTCACCGTGAGCAACGATAGCAGCAGTGACTCCCACAGTGACACGGTGACAGTAAGCTTTGCCGAAGAGCCTGTGGCTTCCGACGTGTCGCGTTGCGGTCCCGGCACTGTTACGCTCTCAGCTGAAGGTGATATCCTCCACTGGTACGACTCATCCTCCGGCGGAACACTTCTTCAAACAGGAGACTCCTTTACCACACCGGAGCTCTCCGAAACGACCACTTATTACGTCGAAAACGAAAGAAGTTTCAGCTCCTCACAAATCCTTTATGGCGCCAAAACCGACACCTCCGGTGGCGGAAGCTACTACCCCTGGGATGACGCCGACGCCAACAGAGGGCTCACCTTCACCGTAAACAATGCCGTTACCCTCAAGAGTGTCAAGGTTTATGCCGAAGACTCCAAACAACGAACCATCAAGTTGCAAGACGGCGACGGCAACGATCTGCAGACGCTCTATGTCGACATCTCAGC
>WFSC01000213.1 GCA_015486185.1 Bacteroidales bacterium
AACGGTTACAGGTAAAGTGACTTCACAGGCTGGTGAAGCACTCCCCGGAGTAAATATTATGATCCAGGGGACCCAACAAGGGACTGTTACCGATGCGCAAGGAAATTACAGTATTGTGGTTCCGGGACCGAATGCCGTTCTGGTATATTCTTTTGTAGGTTACACAACGGCTAAAGTTACGGTCGGTAATCAAACCACGATCAATGTGAAGTTAGTTCCTGAAGTGACTTCACTGAATGAAATTGTTGTTACAGCTTATGCGACACAGAAGAAAAAAGACGTGACCGGATCTGTCGGGGTCGTTAAAGCGAAAGAATTGGTCCAGATGCCCCAGGGTAATATTACCCAGCAGATACAGGGCCGGGTTTCCGGTGTGACGGTCACTGAAGATTCCCGTCCCGGCCAGCCGGCCAAGGTGAGGATCAGGGGTTTTGGATCCTTCCAGAACAATAATCCTCTTTATATTGTTGATGGTGTGCCGACAACAGATGTCAGTACGATTAATCCCGATGATGTGGAATCCATGACTGTGTTGAAGGATGCCGGTGCTGCTTCCATATATGGTTCCAGGGCTTCTAACGGGGTTATTCTCGTTACGACCAAAAAAGGTACGAACCAGGGAGTCAAAGTGAACTTTACTATGTACACAGGTTCACAGAACCCCGGCAAGGGACCGCAAAATCTGTGTAATACCCAGCAGTATGCCGACCTGCAGTGGCTGGTGTATAAAAATGACGGAATGGATGGTACTATCGGATATGAAATTCATCCTATTTATGGGGATTCACGTAATCCTTCCCCCACGCTCCCTTCCTGGGCTGCCGATACAAAATGGTGGAATGAAGTTACCCGGACGGCTCCTATTCAAAATTATGACCTTTCCTTGTCCGGAGGTAATAAAAACGCCAAATACTATGCAGGTTTCGGGTATTTTGACCAGACAGGTACCGTTATAACCAACTGGTTTAAAAAATACAGTGCCCGTTTCAATTCCGATTTTACGATCAAAAACAGGGTGACGATAGGTGAAAACCTGAACCTTACCCATCGCTCTGATCATGGGGTCAGTGGAAACGGAAGTGAGAATACGGCATTGATGATGGGCGTTTATCGTGCACAACCGATTGTGCCTGTGATATGGCACAACGGTACTTTTACCGGATTATCCCATACTTTTGAAAATGGCGACTGGGGAGGCACCGGGATCGCACCGAGATTGGGAAACCAACACAACTGGGTTGCTGATGCCACCCGTGCCAAAGATAATATTTGGCAGGAACTTCGCCTCTTTGGTAATATTTATGCAAACGTGAATATTATCAAAGGATTGGATTTTAAAACATCCTTTGGTGGTTCAATTAATAACTGGTACTATACACACTGGAGTGGGAAAACATACGAAAATTCTGAAAATGTGGCCACTTCCTCCTACTCCGAATCCTCCGGATACGGCAATGACTGGACATGGACCAACACCCTGACTTTTAGCAGACAGTTTGGTGAACATACCATATTGGCTGTAGCCGGATATGAAGCGGTAAAAACAGGCATAGGGCGTAATGTTAGTGCCCAGCGGGCCGGATATTTTTCTGATGCCTTGTCCTTCAGGACCGTAAGCAACGGAGCTAATCTGCAGGCTGGAAACTCAAGCTTCTATACTCCCAGGACGCTGGCCTCACAATTTCTCCGTGCAGATTATAATTATAAATCCAGATATTATCTGAGTGCTACCATACGTAGAGACGGATCGTCGGTTTTCGGTCCTGATTATCGCTATGGTATCTTTCCATCGGTATCTGCCGGCTGGCGTATCAGTGATGAATCATTCCTTTCGGGAGCCGAATTTATCAATGACCTGAAGATAAGAGGTGGATATGGCACCCTGGGAAATCAATTGCCTGTAAGCCCTGCCAACCAGTATTACTTGTATGGAAGTAGTCCGAGCCAGTCCTTCTACGATATCAATGGAACCATGACTTCTTCCGTACAGGGATTTCACCCCACACGTATTGGAAATCCGGAAGCAAAATGGGAAACAAACATAATTGCGAATGTCGGGTTTGATGCTACCTTGCTCGATCGTAAATTTGAACTTGTTTTTGATTGGTACACCAAGCAAAATAACGACCTTCTCTTTAATCCGGAATTACCCGGAACCTCCGGATCTGCCGCAAGGCCATATGTGAATGTAGGCCAAATGAAAAATCACGGGGTTGACCTGACACTTACTTACCGGCAGGTCTTTAACGATTTCAGGCTTGAAGTCAGTGGGCAGATGACCACTTACAAAAATGAGATCGTCAAGATTGCCGAAGGGTACAAATTCTTTGATGCCCAAAGTTATAGTAGCAGAATCGGTTCATATAACCGGAATATGGTCGGACATGAAGTGAGTGAATTCTTCGGATATAAGGTAATCGGTTTATTCCAGGATCAGGCCGAAGTGGATGCTGCGCCTACCCAGGATGGTGCCGAACCCGGTTTCTTCCGGTTTGAAGATAATAATGGCGTGGACGAAAACGGGGAATTAACAGGAAAACCCGACGGACAGATCACACCTGCCGACAGAACTTTTATCGGAAACCCGAATCCTGATTTTACCTATGGTCTTAATATTGTATTGGGATATAAAGGCTTCGATCTGACCGCGTTCTTCTATGGATCACAAGGCAATGATATCTTTAATAATAATAAGTGGTGGCTCGATTTCTGGCCCTCATTCCAGGGACAGAAAAGTACGGATCTGTTATATAACAGTTGGACACCCCAAAGGACGAATGCAACGGTACCCAAAGCTTCGAATAAATCAAATTTCTCAACCAATACCGAGTCAAACAGTTTTTATGTGGAAGACGGATCATATTTCAGGATGAAAAACCTCCAGATCGGTTATACATTCCCGAAAAATTTCGCAAATAATATATTCTCCAATTTGCGTATCTATATCCAGGGAACCAATCTGTTTACCATTACCAAATATTCGGGATTGGATCCTGAACTGGCCGGATTGAGTGATACCTCCTTTGGTATTGATGAAGGAAACCTGCCCAATGTTAAACAGTTCCTTTTCGGATTAAGTATTGGATTTTAATTTTTAAGAAGAAATAAACCAAAGATATGAAAAAAATAAGAATTTTATCAGGAATCGTAATCATTGCAGGACTCATATTAACGAATGCCTGTAAGGAACGCTTTTTGGAGATTACTCCAAACGGATCACTCGATCAATCGGTGTTGGCAACCTATGAAGGGGTGGATGGACTTCTCATTGGGGCCTATTCGCTCCTCGACGGGGTGACTTCCAGCTTTGGTTGGCAGTCTGCTACTTCCGGATGGGTTTACGGCAGTATTCGTGCCATTGAAGCAGACAAAGGTACCGATGCCGGTGACCAGCCTGCTATTAACCCGATCCAGACTTTTTCCGAAACAGCTACCAATTCATACCTGAATGTAAAGTGGAGGGCTGTTTATGAAGGTATTGCACGGTGTAATACTACTATTATTACGGCCAATAAGGCCAAAGATGCCGGTACCATAACGGATGATCAATATACTTCATTCATCAATCAGGCCCGGGCATTACGTGGTTATTACCATTTGGAAGCCTGGAGGTTGTGGGCAGATAAAACGACCAATACATATGTGCCCTACGTTGATGAAAATACTGACCCGAAAACGGTGAGAAATGACATGGATATCCGGGATAAGATTATTGAGGATCTCTCGGCCGGAACGGACCTGCCCAATGATATGAAACAGGTAGGAAGATTTAACAAAACCGTTTCCGAAGTGTTCCTGGCAAAAGCCTATATGCAAATGTATGGGGATTATGCCTCTGCTTTACCCCTGTTAGCTGATGCAGAAGCCAACGGAACCAACCCGGCAGGTCAGAAAGCACAGTTGGATCCCCTGTATGGCGAGATCTTTGATATTGAAAAACGGAATGGCGTTGAATCCATTTATACGGTTCAGTATTCGGTTAATGATGGCTCCGGCGGATGGAACGGCGGTTGGGGTGAAGTGCTGAACTTCCCGTATAAGTCCGGTGGATCCCCCGGTGGATGCTGCGGCTTCTTCCAGCCTACACAGGATTTTGTAAATTCATTCCGTACCGATCCCAACGGATTGCCTTATCTGGATAATTCATATAATGATGAAGAGGTTACCAATGACGAAGGCCTCACTCCTGACGATCCTTTTACTCCTTATGCCGGCCGGTTGGATCCGCGTCTTGACTGGTCTGTCGGAAGAAGAGGTATTCCATTCTGGGACTGGGGTCCAATGACAGGTTCCGACTGGATCCGTGACCAGAGCTATGCCGGGCCTTATGTAGGTAAAAAACAGGTATATAAAAAATCACAGGAAGGTAAATATACCGAGGTCGGTAACTGGACTTCCGGTTGGACAGCCAATGGTTATCGTATGATACGGTATGCTGATGTACTCCTGCTTAAAGCAGAATGTGAAGCGATGACAAATTCCGATGATCTTGGTTTGGGCGAAGTAAATGCCGTTCGTGCCAGGGCAGCAAATCCGGATGGTTTTGTAAAGAATGATGACGGAACAAATGCCGCCAATTATGTGATCGGACTTTATCCTGCTTCACAATTTGATAATACCGCCGATGCCATGACGGCTATCCGGTTTGAAAGAAGACTCGAACTTGGTCTGGAAGGTCACAGATACTATGATCTGCAACGCTATGGTTATGACTACCTCGTGACCGAGTTGAACCGTATCCTCGCACACGAAAAAACCATGCCATGGGGTAATGCCCTTTATGGAAATGCTACGGTTGGCCCGGAAGATGTTAACTTCCCGATCCCGCAACGTCAGATAGACCTGAGTAACGGGAATCTGGTTCAGAACAGGTAGATAAAAGATAAAAAACAGATGGATTATTAAGTGGACTTCTTTTTGAAGTCCACTTTTTTTTGTTTCTTTGAAGTTCCATCGGCATGATGTGACGGATTAAAAAAAAATATGAAGCGCTACCTGTTATTGTTCCTCCCGCTGGTCGTAATATCCTGTTCTACGAAAACAAGGTTTAAACTACTGAGCTCCAAATCGACCGGTATTGATTTTGAGAATGCCATCGTTGAGACTGACAGTCTGAACGTGATGAATTTCGAATATATTTATAACGGGGCGGGTGTTGGTATCGCCGATCTCAATAATGACGGTCTCGAAGATATCATATTTACGGGAAACCAGGTCTCTCCACGGGTTTATCTGAATAAAGGACATTTTAAATTTAAGGATATTACTTCAGACTTTGTGAACCTGAACGATGGCCAGTGGTATAGCGGTGTCGCTTTTGTTGATATCAATAATGACGGATGGACGGATGTCTATTTTACCTGTACGGCCTATAATCAACCCGGGCGAAGAAGGAACCGGTTTTATATTTGCCAGGGCATGCAGGATAATGGCAGGTTATTGTATATAGACAAGGCAAAAGATTATGGTATTGATGATGACAGCTATACCGTACATGCTGCTTTTTTTGATTATGACCTGGACGGTGATCTGGATCTTTATCTGTTAAATGACTGGGTCAATGACCGGCTGTCTGCCAGCTACAGACCTAAGGTGAATGATGGCACCGCAGTCAGTAATGACGATCTGTACCGGAACAACGGGGATGGTACCTTTACCAATGTTACGATACCTGCCGGGATCATTTATGAGGGTTTTGGACTGGGAATTGCCTTAGGGGATGTAAACAAAGACGGTTACCCCGATATCTATATCTCCAATGATTATATTTCCAACGATCTGCTGTATATAAATCAAGGGGACGGAACCTTTAAAAATGAAATAGATAAGTACATCTCTTACCAGACCAAGTCTTCTATGGGGGATGATATGGCCGATATCAACAACGACGGAAATCCGGATATCCTTACCCTGGATATGATGCCCGTTCCCTATTATAAGAAAAAACAAACCATAAACGGTTTTGCTTATTTATATTATCTGTATGACGCTAAATATGGTTATGAGCACCAGTATTTAAGGAATATGCTTCATTTACACAATGGATTTGTAAATGGGAAAATGATCCCGTTTAGTGAGGTAGGCCAGATCGCTGGCGTTTATCAGACAAACTGGTGCTGGTCTCCCCTTTTTGCCGATTACGATAACGACGGAGATAAAGACCTGCTCGTGGCAAACGGTTATCCCAGAGACCTGACGGATAAGGACTGGACAAATTTTAAGGCACAAACATGGAATTTTGTTGCCTCACAAGATCAGTTGATCAAGAAGGCCCCCCCCATAAAGGTGTCAAATATTGCCTTTGAGAATGAAGGGAACTTCAGGTTTGTTGTTAAATCCGACCAATGGCTGAACGCCCCTCCTTCCTTTTCATACGGGGCTGCTTTTGCTGATCTGGATAATGACGGTGACCTTGATTATGTAACAAATAATCTGAACGACAAAGCCTTTGTGTTCAAGAATATGACCAGAGAAAGAAACAAGGGGAACAGCCATTACTTTAGAATAAAACTGAAAGGAAAAAAAGGAAATACCTGGGCCCTGGGTGCAAAGATCGAACTATGGAGCGAAGGTACCTACCAGTTTCAGGAACACTTTTTATCCAGGGGATATGTATCATCTGTTGATCCTATAGTCCATTTTGGACTTTCCGGCCATACACATGTGGATTCGGTTAAAGTGACATGGCCCGCCACCGGTTATGTTTCATACCTGAGAGATATTCCGGCCGACCAGGTGGTTGAAATGAACGAAAGCGATGCGGTACCACCTGTCAGGACAACCCGGAAAACGGTCAACCATCTGCTCTTTACCGAAACGGACAGTGTGATCGATTATGTTCATCAGCAGAATGACTTTATAGATTTTTATGGACCCCAGAAGATCATCCCACATAAATTTTCACAGATCGGGCCCCGGATGGGAAAAGGGGATCTGAATCATGACGGCCTTGATGATATTATTATAGGTGCTACAAATGTATTACCAACCGAAGTGTATTTGCGAGAAGGTGATACTTTTAAAAGGACAGAAATGCCGGGCCTGACTGAGCCGAAAGCATTTTCAGAAGCCGACTTTGCCATTTTGGATGTTGACGGAGACGGAGACAATGATGTGGTTGCATTGGCCGGCGGTTATGAAGTGCCGGAAGATAAATATATACATTACCTGTACGTGAATGATAATGGATCATTTCACAGGATCAAACTTCCTGTTCCTCCTTTTCCTGCTTCTGTGGTGAGAGTCTGTGATTTTGATCATGACGGCGATCCGGACCTCTTTATAGGGGCAAGAATAAAAAAGGATAATTATCCGTTGTCGGATGAATCATGGATACTGATTAATGATAATGGAAAGTTTACCAGTCCGGAAACAATGGGCTTTGATCTGGGAATGGTAACGGATGCCGTATGGAGTGACTATGATGGCGACGGCTGGAAAGACCTGCTTGTTACAAGAGAATGGAACTCTGTTGCGGTATTGAAGAATATGCAAGGTCATGGTTTTAAGAAACAGGATATACCTGAGATCGCATCGATGCATGGGATCTGGTTTTCCATTGCTGCAGGAGATTTTGATCAGGACGGAGATGATGATTATATTTTGGGAAACCTTGGAGATAATCACAGGTTTACCGTTAGCAAAAAATATCCGTTGAGGACCTATGCACTGGATATAGATATGAATGGGACCCTGGATCCGATCGCTACAGGGTACTGGAAAGACCCCAAAGGTGTAATGACGGAATATCCCATCAATTATATGGATGAACTCGTGGGACAATCTTCCTATTTTCAGAGGAAATTTTCGAGCTATGCAGCTTTCAGCTATGTGCCTTTCCGGCAGATGTTCGATTCTGCAACGATGAAAAGGATTGAATACACTTGTTATGTAAATACCACTTCAAGCTATATTCTATGGAATGACGGGGGGCATTTCAGATGGGAAAAATTACCCCGGTTTGCCCAGGTCTCACCTATTAAGAAAATGATCGTCCGGGACTTTAACCATGACAGTCTGCCTGATGTGATCCTGGCCGGAAATGATTATTCCTATGAAGTAAGTACAGGGTATTTTGATGCCAATAAAGGGTTGGTTTTATTCAGTAATAAAGGCCGCCCCCTGTCTGATCTGGAGAAGCCTCCGCAAACGGGTTTGATGTTACAGGGAATGGTCGAATCCCTGCTTTATTTTGATGGCGACAAACCCCTGGTTATTGTCGGGTTTAACAGAGCCCGGTCAAAAGCTTTTTGGGTTAATGAGAACCCGCAGGGATCGCATCACTGATAGCTCTGCGAAATTTTTCCGCCGTAACTTTCCGTGTATTATATTTTTTCAGATATGCCTGGTGAGCCGGATCCGAGGGATAGGATTCGTTCTTGCCATAAGGATAACAGGTCATGGCATGGAAGGGCAGGGGGGCAACAGTTTGCCCGGTGGCTGTGTTCAGATCGGCATCTTTTACCCATCCCTCACTGTGAATCAGAAAATCCCTTTTCCATCCTTCAGGTAAGGCAGGGAGACTGCCGGCATCAAACTCGATGGTCGTCTCGTCTCCGGCATTTAGAATGATATATTTATCATCTGCTTTCGTAAGCAACGGTAACACATCACCGTACCGTGTACAATAACCTGTCTGAATATTCCATTTTTGATCTCTGCTGACCTGGCTGTAGTCAAACCAGTGGGGACCATATCTTCCGCCTTTTCGGTAGGTACGTGAGAACCCCCTGTAATGAAGGTCTGCAGAACAAGGATCCAGAATATTGGAATGAACGGGTGAAGAAGGACTGCCAATGGTATAAAATATGTAGTCCCAGTAGATCTCCATATTGGTGCGTATCCGCAGACGGGTTTCCGGTGCAGAGGGGAGCTTTCCGGTCAGGTCCACAACAAGTGTCTTATCTTTTCCCATCGGAAAGCTGATGTTGTCGAGGATGGTTACCCATTCACCCTTGCTGTTCATGGCCTGGAGATAAGGGGCAACTAATTTTATCTTCCCCGATTGTGCAATGGCTGCATTGATACTTGCATCAGACGGAAAGATCCATCCGTTGAGGAAAAGGGTCAGGTTTTCAGCGGGGTTTGTTTTACCCAGATCAAGGATCAGATCGGACATCTTTGTGATGCCCTGGTATTGTGTGGGGTCTAAACAGGAAGCATATTTATTGTCTTTTTTTGAAATAAGAGGCAAGAGATTGTCCCCGTTCTTATCGGTGGCAGCTACAGGCAGGTATTTTTTCTTTACCTGATAAAGCTTGTATCCCGGTGTTGGGGGTGGCATAAACCGTTCATCTACATATACATCTATAGAATCGGGATGGTCAACAGCAATGAGTTGTACTTTGTCAAAATAAATAGTTTCCCACAACTCATCGGTGACTTGGATCTTATATTTGTTATGACGCAGCTTTAGGAGTTCACCGGGGATCCTGATGTAATCAGAGGAAGGAGCAGCACTGGCATATTTTGCAGCTTTATCTTCACCCATAATACCCAGAGGCATGCCCAGGGCACTTCTCCACATAATGTCTTTGACGAATTCGTATTGATTTCCATTCCAGGTATAAAGAAAAGGACAGGAACCTTTTAACTCCTGCTGCTCAACCAGACTCTGATCGGTATGAGGGAAAAATATATTCTGGGGTACTCCATTGGTCCATAATATACGTATAACATCTGCTTTGGTACGGGTCCCCAGACCAAACAGAACTTCCGGTTTTGTGACAACAGCCGATTGATATAAATTGCCGGCACGTACTTCGATCTTTGCCCCGATCCCATAGTAGTTGTTTTTTCCGCTGCCGGTTCGCAGGCCGACGAGCTTCATCTTGACAAAATGAAGGTTATTCCCTCCGTCATTCCGTAAAAGCCGGACATTGCCGTTCTTTCCGGCAATAGCTACATCCATATCTCCGTCTTCATTATAATCAAAGGTTATGATCTCTTTGCCCGAGATTACATCTTCAGGCAGGATATTTTGCGTAATAAAATACTTTCCCGATTCATCATTATGGTAAAGGAAAACACCTCTGCCCCCTTTTGTTTTTGATTGGCCTACTACCAGAAGGTCCAGAAAACCGTCATTGTCAAAGTCCAGAAAAGCAGCATCATAGGCCTGAACATCCTGAAGGGTCTTCGCTATATCTTTCGACCGGGTATCCACAACAAAATGGCCATCTCCCTTATTGCGGTACAGTTTGCAGTTGCCGGGCCTGGAAGATGTGACAAATAAGTCTAAAAAGCCGTCGTTATTATAGTCCCCTGCAGTTACAGAAGTCGAGCTTCCCTTACTGGCCAATCCGCTTTCGGCGGTAACATCCTTGAATACCCCCTGCCGTTGATTGGAAAAAAGGATATTGGAAGCATTGTTATTGGTCACAAAAAGGTCAATGTCCCCGTCATCGTCAAAATCTCCAAAAGCGGCATCCGTACTGAAGGCATCACCCCCGGCTAAATGGGATTCTTTTGAATAATCGGTAAATGTACCGTCAGCATTATTCCGGTATAGCAGGTTGGCGTGAGGCCTTATTATATATAGATCGAGGTCTCCGTCATGGTCAAAATCAAAGAACAAGGATTTATTCCCTGCTGCCTGATCTCCGGTACCTGCTTTATCTGTTACGTCAATGAAAGTTCCCTTGCCCGTATTCTGGTATAGAGTGTTTTTCCCTTCTTTAACAATATACAGATCAAGATATCCATCATTGTTGTAATCATCAAATTTGGCAGAGAATTCTTTTCCATTCTGGGAGATTCCGGCTTTTTCGGATACATCGTGAAATTTACCCCATTCATTATTTAGCAGGTAATGTTTGAAAGATTGTGTTTGAGGATCATACCATCCGACATAAAGATCCATATCACCATCGCCGTCATAATCACAGGCAGCAAGGGGAGTGAAATTAAAAGCAGCCTTCTCATTATTTTGGATCTCCCGGCCTGCTTTTTGAAAACCTGCCCAGGCAGAAGTGGTAATATCGGTAAAATGAATGGAGGCAAGGATACTTTTCCAATCCGTAACCTGGGGACCCGTTTTATTCTGGTCAAAAGTTATGACCGGCGATCCGATAAATCCTTCAGGCCCTTTTAACTTCAGTATGCCTGCCTGATAGGGAGGGGTTACTTTTAGATAATTGTGAAAGATCATAAATGAAGTACCGGCTTCTTTCAGTTTATTTTTCCTGAGTGCCTTGATGGTCGCATTGTAATATTTGACAGATTCTTTAGGAAAAGCAGGAAATATCTTCTGTAAAGCTTCCAGTTGTGCCAATGCCCTATCAGCTTGTTTTTTCTGTATTAGAATATCGATCAGATTCAATCTGGGTACAATATTCCCGGGAGCTTTCTCAACCAGTTTTTTGGTGTATTGATAACGTTTCTGCAGGGATTGTTTATTTGTAGATGAAGAATAAAGTTCGGCCAGGGTGTAAAGAGATTTAATATGGTCCGGTGAGTATTTAAGTGAGGTCTGCAACTCTGCGATGGCCTTATCCCGCTGATTGCTCAGTTCATAAACTTTGGCTAAAATTAACCTGATATCCGGATTTTTAGGATCCATTTCAACAGCTTTTTTCAGCCATTTTTCTGCCTCCTGATATTTACCCATCCTCAGATATACAAGTCCCAGATTTGCATATCCGGATACTTCTTTCGGGGCCAGGTCAATAAGTTTTACAAATTCTGCCTTTGCCTGATCCAGTTTATTTTCTTCCAAATAAGCCAGCCCAAGGTTTTTTGTGGAAGTAATTTCTTCGGGAGTTGCTTCCTTCTTGTTTTTTTGCTGATGGCAGCCAAAAGAAAAAAACAATGATATGACTGTTATCAAAAAAATGGAATATTTAATTTTCATCTGTATTTTATATTAAAAGATCAGCAGTCAGAGAAAAACGATCAAACAATTAATCCCAAGATACAAAAAATATGTCTATTGTTTTGTTCTGAAAAAGGATGGGACTCCGTTTTTCACAAGCATTAAACGGGCTTTCCCGGCCCGGTTTCCCTTTTCATCAAACCGGATCTCGCCGGTACTTCCAAAATATCTTATGGTTGATAATGCCTCAATGACTTTGTCACGATCAGGTCCGGCCTTTTTAACTGCTTCAATAATGACATGGATTCCATCGTATGCATAGGCCGCTACAGGACTGGGTGGGTAACCATACTTCTCCTGAAACTTTTTTTGAAAACCTATACCTTTTTTTGTGAACCACTGTCCTGATGATACCAGGACAACATTATCAAGATAATGCCAGTTATGAAATTGTGCTTTTTGATCACCCAGGAGCGACAGAGTGCCAAAAACCGGTTGTTTCATATGATATTGCCGGTAAAAAGACATAAAATCCGCTGCGAAAGCAGGGTCACCAAACAAGACAAAAGCGTCAATACTTTTTGTTTTATTCTCTAAAAGTATTTTTTCAAAATCACGGGCTGTTGATCCACATAAAAATTGTTTGGGTTTGCTAAGGTTCATAGACCCTGTTACTTTAAGAAAGGTAGCAATGGCATGCTTTGAGTCGTAAGTATCCATGCCAACAAGCAGAACATTTTCGAGCCTTCTTTTCTTATAGATTTCCTCTATGAGCGTTGTTGCCTGTTGTTTGTCATCGGGAATACATCGAAAATACCAGGGCACAAATGCATAGGACAAGGTCATATCCGTTGCCTGCGAAGACATAAAAGCAACCTTTGTTTTTGTGGTCACCTGTTCGGCAAGGTGGGCATTACGACCGTCCAGCGATCCCAGAATAGCCAGGACACTATCTTCAAATACCAGACTTACTGATCTTTTGGCACCCACTCCCCAAAGACCTTCTGTGGATTGCACAATAAGATGAAAGGGATGGCCTCCATATCCCCCTTGCCTGTTTGCCTCACTGATAGCTAATTCGGCACCGCGTTTTGCTTCCAGGGCATCTTTTCCCGGAATTAAAAGACCAATGTTTAACGGGAAATAATTGGTTAAACCATTAGCAGATAAGAGCACCATAAAGATGCTTATCTGAAGAAAAAATTTAACATGTTTCATGCTTACTATATCAAGCCAGGTTTTAGGACTGACTCTGATTTATTTGTTATACATGTAACGGCTTATAGTGGTATAACTTTTTTCCAACAGCACCGGCGATTATCTCTATTTCCCTGACCATTTGAGCAAATTCTTCCGGATAGAGTGATTGCATACCGTCACTCAGTGCTTCTTCCGGGTTATTATGTACTTCTACCATAATACCGTCGGCTCCGACGACAACGGCAGCTTTGGCCATGATGGGGACCAGCCATCTGTGTCCCGTCCCATGACTGGGGTCAACTATGACCGGCAGGTGCGTTTTTTGTTTTAGCACAGGAACAGCACTCAGGTCCAGGGTGTTCCTTGTGGAAGTCTCGAAGGTACGGATTCCGCGCTCGCATAAAATAACCTCATCATTCCCTTCCTTTAGTATATATTCGGCTGCAAGCAGATATTCATCAATGGTAGCCATCAGTCCCCTTTTGAACAAGACCGGTTTTCTGCATTTTCCCGCTTCTTTTAACAACGGGAAGTTATGCATATTCCGCGAGCCGATCTGGATAATGTCCGTATAGTCACAAACCATTTCCATATCCCGGGTATCCATTACTTCGGTGACCACAGGCAGTCCTGTGAGTTCCCGGGCTTCTTTAAGATACTGCAGGCCTTCTTCTCCAAGACCCTGAAAACTGTAGGGAGAAGTTCTCGGTTTAAAGGCACCTCCCCGTAACATGTTTGCCCCACCGTCATATACTTCTTTTGCGGTGGCAAGCATTTGCTCTCTGGTTTCCACAGCACACGGGCCGGCAATGATAACTATCTCACCGGCACCAATGTCGATGCCATTAATATGAATAATGGTGTCAACTCCGTTTGCCTTACGATCCACCAGGTTGGAAGAAGATTTCCTGGCATGATCATGCGCATCAACTTTTTCTTCTTTCATAGTCCGTGATGAGAAATTTGAATTTTCAAGTTACGATTTTTTCATTTAACTACCAAAGTATCCAATGGAGAGTGGAAAAAATGATACTTGCCATTCTTTACTTCGGTCATCCATATTGAGCCGATATCATTGAAGGCATCATCAAAGATGATCTTACCGGTAATTCCTTCATATCCCTGAAAAGTCTTCAAGTCCGTAAGTACGTCCCTGATCCGGTAACGGTTCAGTCCGGCCTTGCGTATGGCTGCGATAAGTATGTTCATGCCATCGTAGGCATGTGCGGCAAAGACATCCGGTTCTATACCGAACCTTTCATAGTAATGTTTCTGAAAAGCTTTGAGTTTTGGATTATTCAGCGTAGGATTGTACTGGCAGGTAGTTACGAGTCCTTCAGCATCTTTGCCGGCAATTTTCAGTACTTCCGGAGACATAAGCCTGTCGCAACCGAAGATCGGGAGGGTAATCCCTTTTTCCCGGATTTGTTTTATGATCATGCCTCCTGCTTCAGCATTAGCCCATAGTACAATGGCATCAGGATTGGAATCAATGACCCGCTGGATCTGTTTGGCAAAAACAGTGTCTCCTTCCCTGTATCTTATCTCAAGCACAAGAGGATGTAACATGCGGAGTGATGCCTCCCTGAATTCCTTGATGCCGACCCGTCCATACCGGTTGTCAACACGTATGACCGCAACCCTGGTCAATCCTTTTACTTTGTAAATATACTCTGCCAGCGCATAGCTGCTTTGCCGGTCGTCACTGATAACCCTGATAAGCCAGGGGATACGTGTCTCGGTAAGGGTGGGATCGGGGTCTCCTGTATTTACCATAGGTATCTCCAGTTTCAATGTGGCCCTCAGGGCAACATGCGTGTTGATATCATCAATGGAACCGACGAATGCCCAGACATGTTCATCATCCATCTGTACCACTTTATTGGCAGCAGCACCCCATAATCCGAAATCATTATGAACCATTAATTTGAAGGGAATGCCTTTGTACCCGCCATTTTTGTTGGCTTCTTCGATGGCAAGTATGCAACCATTCAACATCTGCCGGCCTTGCGGTACCAGTTCCGTGGAATCCAATGGACCTAAGAATCCGATCCGTACTTCTTTAAGACCCTTAGGATCAGGTTTATTACGTCCGGGTCCGGTAAAAAGCTGTGGCGTGTCAAAGAAATTAAGGTAAGGCTTGTGAAATCTTTCGTAAGGCACGATCTCATCAGGGGTGTTTGCGTAATTTTTCTTTTTTCCTTTTTCCTGGCCTGACAACTGAAAACCGGAAATGATTACCAAAAGAAAAATCAACAAAAATTTATACACACTTTTCATACGTTAAAAATTTTTAGGTTTGTTTCATCGCATTCCGTTTTAGTATTTACTAATTGCAATAGCTTCGATCTCTACCAATAATGTTTCCCAGCACAATCGTGCCTGGATACCTGTACTGGCAGGTAGGGGGTCAAGTTCCAGCCAATTGAAAAAGGTGGTTCTTATTTTATTGAAATCAGCATAATCTCTTTCGATGTCACGCAAATAGTTTGTTGTACGGACCACATCGTGCCAGGTCATATCTTCCGCTTTCAAAAGATTGGTGATATTCAGATAAGTACGCCAGAGTTGTGCCTTAAAATCTCCAATATGTTCAGTCTTTCCCTGGTCATTGACGCTGGCGGTTCCTGAGATAAGCAGAACCTTGTATCCCGCAAAATCAAAACGCAAAGCCCTTGAAAATGAAGAGGGTTTTTGATAATTATAGGCTTCATTGATCACTTGTGGAGCATGTACGGCAAATTTTTCAAGTAGTGGTCTTTTCTCATGCGGCGAGGGACGATGATTATCATTCAACTGATTGGATTCATTTAATATCCCCAGCTTCATCATTTCTTCTTTTTCTCCGTCGGTCAGTCTTTCCAGATCGATCAGTACTTGTTTTGAGTCAATCATATCAGTTTTTTTATGTTAATGTAAAGTTAATAAAAAACAATGTTTTGATATTGAATATATTTATTTAATTTTTACTCCGTGGCTTACTCCGTTTGAAGTAGCAACCCAGATATCATCACCCTGAAAATCCACGCCCAGAACGAAGTTGTGGGCAATGGATGTTTTGGAGGGAAATTCTTTGGTTTTTACGCCGTTAGTTAACTTTGGGCCATTGACTATCAGTATCTTACCACTGCTATTGTTCTTATTTTTCTGATAGTTGACCCAGGTCTTTCCGTCAAAACTTGAAAGTCCGCTGTCTGTACAGATCCATCCCACCCGGCCATTTGCTTTCACATAGTTTATAAAATTGCTGAGAAGGCCGGAATCATGATCAAAGTAACCTTTCCAGTGAGCTCCGTCATACCAGCTAAGGCCAAAATAGGTAGCCACCCACAAGACACCATCGGCCCAGGAAACACCGGTAGTAATGTCGTGAACTACCCCGTCATCAGGAAAAACGTCCAGTTCCATTTGCTCGTCGGGATCCACATAATCCCTGAACTTTTTTGTCTTTGTATTGTATTCTATTACGCCACCTCCCCAGGCTGCGATCCATATTTTATTATCTCCGGCACATACCCCGTAAGTCCAGGGTTCGTGCATAGGAGCATTCCTTTCTTCATAGATTTCCCATTGATCGGTATAGGTATTATAATGTCCGGCTCCCCCTCCGGTAGCTACCCACACATCTTTTCCGACACAGACAACGGAATAGATCACATCATTGGGCAACCCGCTGTTTAATTGGGTGAAAGTGTAGAAAGTTCCTCCCGACCAGCGGGTTAGTCCTCCCAGTGTGCCGATCCATACATCGCCTGTTAGTTCACTCACATCTATGGATAATATCCCATCATGGGCAATGCCGTCTTTTACCGAGTAGGTTTTCCATTTTCCGTTCTCATAAACACCAAGTCCGTGTTTTGTTCCGGCATATACCTTATCATCGTCAATACGTACACAGAAAACCTTATTAGCGGGTAAGCCGTCTTTGGTGGTAAAAGTTTTCCAGTTGCCATAAACAGGCATGTCCGAAGCCTCCTGTAAGATATCTGCCTTTGTTGATAAGACAGGTTGTTCCATTTTGCTTGTACCGGTTTTTTCTCCTTTACCGGCAGGAAGGAACCCGGTTATAAAAAAGAAGACAATAACCATGAGCGGTAAAGGGATCAACTTTTTTTTCTTCGTTCTGAGTAATGACTTTTTCATAGTATGATATTTTAATGATGTTTTTTCTCTGGTAAAATGGGCGGGTCGTTTACCTTTACTTGTTCCAGCAATGATTTATATTCTTCCGAATAGCTCCGTGTATAGTAATGGGGGTCTCTTATCGATTTGAGATATTCAACAAGATCATTCAATTGGTCTTTAGTCATATCACTGACGATGCCATGCCGGTCTTCAGAGCCATATTTGGTCCATATTTCTTCCAGTGTAACAGCACGTCCGTCGTGCAGATAGGGGGCACCCAGATACAGATCGATCAGATCAGGGGTGTCAAACGGGATCGAATCATCGGTTTCCGAGAGGGTCCCTACATCTTCCAGCGCCTGATTAGTGAAAGAGGGTGGGGGATGACAGACGTAACAACGATCGTGGGGAGGTATCTCCTTGCCGGTATTGGTATGGGTCCGGAAAAAGATCTTTTCACCTCTTTTCTGTGCATCTGTCAATTCACCTGTAGGATTGTATCTTAGATTAGGCGGATTCTTTATTCCTGTAATAATATAGGCAACCAGGGCATCCAGTTGGTCGTAATTAAAAGGTTCGGTTCTTGTCAGATAGGTAGAGAACCGGTAACCGTCCTGTTTATATACGCTTTGATTATGTCCGTTCCACTTGTAGGGGCGTGTTTTTCCAATATCGAAAAGCGACATCGTGTTTGTTACATTTCTTCCCATGCCTA
>WFSC01000214.1 GCA_015486185.1 Bacteroidales bacterium
GATCATGATTACCAGTGATAATGAATTCCTGGGACTGAGTCTGGTGGGGAATATTGATATGAAAACCCTTGGTAAGATCGTTTATAAGATCAACCAGGATGATTTCAACTTTAATAAAAAGGACTAAGGAACAAGTATTATTTTATCCAATATTATCTTATCCAAGACCCCATATAGGAAGTATAAAGAAAACCACAAAAAAAGGCAGCAGCTTTTTGTTCGTTTTCCATAACGTTATGGTCAGCAAAATGAGCATGTGAAATTTTTTCTGCAAAGCTAATGAAATTATTTGAATTTAATATAAATAAATATTATTTTATTTCACTATCTCTGCCCTGAATCCTTTCTTCAGGCTTACAGGCAATGTTTTTATTGTGATAATCCCTTTCCGGTCATACGGGTTAAAATACCAGCCCCGGGAAGTTTTATCCAGTTTTCGTGCACTTTTATATCTTTTCAGTTTCTGGCCATCCAAAAGGATCTTTTCAGGGATGTCTCCCGTGTGTATCAAAAGAATATATTTCCTGCTGCCGGGCATATCCTTATATGTGCCTTTAGCACCATCCACAATAATCTGAATAATCCCGTTATCTTCATTTTTATCCACACGGACAACAGTGGTGGCATATTGTCCTTTTAGATAATTTCGTGTGACCCCGTCATCTTCATACAATACAAATTCACTATGACCTTCCGGATAGATATCCAGGGTAACGGGATCTTTGGGTTTTTGGTTGTCATACAGCATTTCGGGATACATCGGGATGATGGCACCGTCCCGGACAAACAGAGGTAATTTGTCAAGAGGAGCCTTATAGTTGTTCAACCACTGGGGACCCCAGTAACGGGTGCCGTCCCAGTAGTCTATCCAGGTACCCGCAGGCAAATAAATACTGTCCCGTTTTTGTTCATCTTTATAAACGGGAGCTACCAGCAGCCATTTGCCCGACATGAACTGATATTGTGTTTCCCTGTCCCAGGTGACCGGGTCATCCGGGAATTCAAGCACCATGGCCCTGACAGTAGGAACACCTGTTTCATGTGCTTCATGGCAGTAAGTATAAATATAGGGTGTAAGGCGCATTTTTAGTTTCAGATATTTCCGGTTATATGAAGTATAGGGTTCACCATGAATATAGGGTTGTTTCATATATCTGGCCCAGCCCGACATATTCATCAATACCGGTGTAAAGCATTTCCATTGCAGGTCTCGCACATAAGTTTTTGCACTCCCTCCGAAGATCCCGTCCACGTCACCGGTAGCGGCATTGAATCCGGACAATCCGGCGCCTGTGACCGTAGGTATGTGAAAGCGGATATACTCCCAGTTACCTGTCTGATCTCCCGACCAGATGGTCGAATATCGCTGGGTTCCTGCCCAGCCCATTACCGACCAAACATAGCCACGGCCGTCACAATTGTCTTCAATACCTTTATATGCTGTTTTACAAGCGTCAAGGGCGAATTCATACCCTCTGTAAACCCATGCAACATCCAGTTTGCACAGACGGGTACCTGCAGTACCTACTTCCCATTTTATTCTGTCCACGCCATTTCCGGTCCATAATCCGGTATAGAAACCTAATTTATGCAATCCACGTACCGTCGAATCCAGGTCCGTATAACCACAACCATAACCGTCGTTGGGAAGGATCCATCCTCCCGGCATATCATGCGCCCGGTACTTGCGGGCAACCGAATCAATGACCACAGGGGTAGTAACGCCGTTCCGGTTATAACAATTGGCATCGCCGATTTCCAGTCCCCAACGGGGGGGCATGAAAGGCCGGCCCGTGACAGAGGTATATTCATCCAGGATCTTTTTAAGGGAAGGTCCGTAAAAATAATAGCAATCAAACCGGAATTCATTATGGGACAGGGTAACCGGATCATGGAAACTATATATCCCCGGTTTGAAAGTATTTCTGAAGGCTCCGTATCCGGCCGTACTCATGTAAAAAGGTACCGGATTGGGCCGGCCGCCGTCATTCCATCCGCCGCCGATCTCTATACGGATGGTGCTGTCACGGTGCGAAAAATAGCCATTCTGCATACCCCCGCCATAGAAATATTCACGATCCTTACGTGTAAGTGTTTGTACAGTATAAGCTCCGTAAGTCAGGGGCTTGGTTTCTTCCCATATTTGCAAACCGGTGCTTTTATCATACATGCCGAAATGCAAGGGATTTTTGTATATCCGGATAATAATATCTTTGGTTTCCAGTGTATAATAGTTTCCCTGATCCTGTAATTGTGCCTGTACAGGATCGTGACCCTGAAAGACAACTATCTTCCCGTGTGTAGGGTCGGTAAATTTCCCCAGAGGTGCCAATTGTATCCTGAAAATATCCCGGTTGAGAAAGGATACTTTTACTTTGGCCTTATGACTGGAAAAAATATAGCTCCCGTCATCCGTTTTTTTCAAGCCTGTGATCTCTTTCAGTGTTACCGGTTTCGAATAGACGGTGTACATGGCTTTGTTGTTGGTCGTGTCCTCATCCCCGGGCAGGCCGGCAATAACCTGAATATTCCAAGAAGCTTTTTGCGACAAGTCAACAGGGCAAAAGTCCAGATCCATGGTCGTATTGGCCTTGAAAGGATGGTCTTCGGCTTTTACAAGCACTGTGCATTTTTCCTTTCCGTCCACTTTCAGGATAGCCTTGAAATTACGGGAAATATCGCCTGAACCCAGATTTTTAAGACGTACGCTGACGGTGTCATGCTTAGTAAAAACATTGTCTGTGGGTGAGGGCTGTAATAATTCCTGTACTGCCAGATCCTGTTGATAACCTTGGAGCAGGGCAATATCATCCACCATCCAGTAAAAAGCAAAAAATCCTTTCCACAGGAATTTAATATAAACAGTTGGTTGTCCGGCTACCAGGTCTGAAACATTAAGTTCGATATTCATTGGATTGGGACTGTCTTTCCTTCCTTTTACGCCCCGGATGACATTATAATATTTCCAGTCTTTTCCATTATTACTTACGCCTGCATACAGGCCGGCACCTTTTGCGTGTCCCCAGGGGTTGTAGCAGAATTTCTGCTGAAAACGCAATATGGCCGACTTTAACCCCCTACAATCAATGGCTGATGTCATGAAATATCCGTCAGGATAGATCTTTTTATTTTTCCATTTGTTTATGTTTTTGCCCACTTTTACTCCGGGACTGAAAAGCATAAAACAGCCCCGGCTGTCAGAGGCTATGGGAGGGGCCTGCCGGTTATATTGGTGTGATCCCGGATAAGGCTGATCCGTGCATTGCCATAGCACCGTACTGTCTCCCAAGCTCTTAATTACCCATCCCTCCGGGAGTTTTCCGGAAGAAAAATCTTCTGACCAGTAAATTTTCTTTTCCTGTTGCCCGAAAGACAAGGAAGCAAATAGAATAATGAACAGAAAAAAGACAGGTGCTTTCATAATGTCAGGTGTTAATTCAGACTAAAAACGGATATAAAGATATAGTATCTTTGGGAAAATAAACAGAGCAAGGTAATCCTGTTAAAAGAAATATCTGACTTGTTTCGGGTATTTTTTTTACATCTGTAAGTAGGAATTTTGTATTTTTGAAATAACTAATAAATAATTCATTCAAACGATGAAAAAGATCATTTTCCCCGGCATTGTTATTATAGGCTTCATGTTACCGGTCATAAGTCTTTCCGGATTTGGGCAGAATGCAAAAATACAGCTTCGACTAATACCGGAGCCACGTGAGCTAACCATGGTAAAAGGTATGTTTCCTATGACTTCGGGAAGTCAAATTTATATTGTAAATGCTGATGATACGTTGCTTCTGTTTCCTGTCAACCTCTTTATGCGTGAAATAAAGGAAGACATGAATGTGGAGGTGAGCTATGGTGGAACAGCTAAAAAATCTGCTATACTTATCGGATATCCGGGACAGGATAAGAAATTTGATAAAATAACCAAGCCCTATGCTGTCAAATTAAAAAAATGTGGAAAAGAAGGTTATGTGCTGCATATTGATCCCAGACGCATTGTGTTACTGGCAAATACTGATACGGGCATTTTTTACGGGGCACAGACCTTACGGCAACTGATAAGGGGTAACCGGACAGGAAACGCTATCCCCTGTCTTGATATTACCGACCGGCCTGCTTTGCAATACCGTGGCTGGCAGGATGATATCAGTCGTGGTCCCATACCGAAAATGGAGTTTCTGAAAAAGGAGATCCGGGAAATGTCTTATTTCAAAATGAATATTTTCACCTTATATACAGAAAATGTTTTTAAGTTAAAATCCTATCCATATCTTGCTCCACCGGATGGCATTACCGCCCGGCAGGTAAAAGAACTGTCTGCCTATGCCCGTAGATATCACGTCGAACTGGTAGGGAACTTTCAGGCGTTCGGCCATTTCAGGAAAATTCTTGAGAAGCCGGAATTTTCCAATCTGGCTGAAACGCCGGATGTTATATCTCCTGCCTTCCCTGAAACCTATGAACTGTTGGGAAATATATTGCGGGAAATCGCCTCAGCCTATAAAAGCAAATATTTTATGATCAACTGTGATGAAGTTTTCGGTCTGGGTTCCGGCCCTGCCAAAACCATGGTGGATACTATGGGTCTGGCAGGGGTGTATGCCTATCATATCAATAAGCTGGTAAATATCCTGAAGCCATTCCATAAAACTATTTTGATGTGGGGAGATATAGCAAGGGATTATCCGGAGATCATTCCAAAATTACCAAAAGATATTATTGTACTGCCATGGGCATATAATGCGGCTCCTTCCTTCAGAGATCAGATCGAACCCTTCAAAAAAGCCGGCATGAACTTTTGGGTATGTCCGGGCGTAAGTTGCTGGAGCCGTATTTTCCCAGACCTGAATACTGCAAAAATAAATATCTCTCATTTTGTCAGGGATGGGAAAGCAATGGGAGCACAAGGCATGCTGAATACTACCTGGGATGATGACGGAGAAAATTTATTTTCCTTTAACTGGCTTCCCCTTTCGTGGGGAGCCGCATGTGCCTGGAATCCTGTTATGAGCAAAAATGATACCCTGTTAAATGATCGTTACCGGTCTTTTTCCAAGGCTTTTGATCCACTCTTTTATGGTGCAGATGCCGGGATTACTGACAATATGTTACGGCTCTCAGGTCTTAGAAAATATGCCTCGGCCGGAAATCTTACAGACAGGGCTTTCTGGAGTCCTATGATCGATGATCATTTTTATGTACAGCAAATCATTGGCCCGGTAAAAAATGCCATGTCCCTGGAAAAAGATGCCTCTTTTTTGATACGGGCATTTCAAAATTCGCAGGAGAAAGCTCTTATAAATCAAAAAGATGTTGATTATTTGATTTTTGCTTCACAAAGAGTCCAGTATCTTGCCAGGAAAAACGAATTGAAATACCGTTTGAATAATCCCATTGAAATGGAGCATGTCAGACCGGCGGACTTACTTCGGGATTTGAAAGGATTGGAAAATCAACTGGCTGTCATGAAAAAAGATTATGCCCGGTTATGGAATATGGAAAACAGGCCTTGGTGGCTCGATCATATTCTTGCAAAGTATGACCGGATGGAGAAAATGCTGAAAGCCGTTCCATATCATATTTTTATCGTACCCGACACCTCTTGCTTTGCGCCTGAGCGCACCATCGTTATCAGAAGTCTATTGCCGGGGAAAAAGATTTATTATACATTAGACTGCTCGGATCCGGACAGCTCTTCAATGATCTACAA
>WFSC01000215.1 GCA_015486185.1 Bacteroidales bacterium
CAGTTTTCATGCAGTGAACCGGATCATGGACACCCCATAGGCATTTATTCGCAACGTGCGATCATGGATACCGTTATTTCCATGTGTCATGCCGTACGCCAGGCTAATCCGGATGTCTATCTGAATATTACTTCCGGTACCTGGTTGAGTCCGTGGTGGTTGAAGTATGCCAATCAGATCTGGATGCAGGGAGGCGATTACGGTTTTTCCAAAGTGCCTTCTATCAGCAGAAGGGATGCTGCCATTACTTACAGGGATTTTGTATTATATGAAGATTTTCAGAAGAACCATTTCTGGTTTCCCATATCCAACATGATGACACACGGAATTATTAAAGGTTCACTACAGCAACTGGCACAAAAAGAACCGTTGGATAAATTTACGGACAATGCATTGTTGTATTTTGCACGCGGAGTAAGCATGTATGAATTATATGTATCGCCCGATATATTGACGGATAGTGAGTGGAAGGCTCTGTCCAAATCCATGAAATGGGCGAAGGACCGGTTCGATATATTAAAAAATACTGAGATGATCGGTGGGGACCCGGGAGAAGAACAACCATACGGGTATGTGCATTTTAAGGGAAACCACGGAATTATCGCCGTACGTAATCCATACATTGCACCCAAAGTGTTACCGGTAATCCTCTCACCAGCCCTGGGAATGGACCCTGAAGCATCTTCGCTGGTCCTGGAACGGGTATATCCCAACCGGTGGATATCACCTCACCTCTATGCTGCAGGCGTGCAAATAAATCTCCCGCTTGACGGCTATGAAACAGCTATCTATGAAGTTTATCCTGTCAGTGAGGCACAACAACCGCTATTGTCCGGACCTGTTTTCGAAGTAAAAGACCACCAAAATAACCGGATAACCATGAATATATATAAAACAGGGTCTGTCATTAAACTACTTAATCCGGAAAATATCAGCAAAGCAACCATGAATGGTAAACAGATGAATATTTCTGGTCTTTCAGGGATGGAACAAACGATTTCTCTTCTCAGTCAGGGCTCTGTAGTACGAACACAAGAAAAGAAAAAAGACGGATTTACAGTGAGTTTTCAGTTGAATCAGCCTGTAAAAAACGCCACGCTTGCTATTTTGATGGAATCGGATAAAAACAATGAGACCCAACAGATGCCGGACCTGAGGGTTACGGTGGATGGCAAAATGATCAATCCGAAAACGGAACAACAAAAAGGTGTCTGGAAATGGGTGTTGACAGAGGTGACTCCGGGGCAACACACATGTCATTATGAACTTGTGACACCAAAATCCGGAAAGAAATGGACGGGAAAAGTATCTGCCTGGATGATATGCAGGTACAAACCGGATACGGAACAGGTTGTTTTTACATTAAACGGGAAGGCAGGTTTCCGGCCGATGCCTCCCAATCCGGAATCTGAGGGTATGCTCAAAAAAACGTTGAAAGTTGGTTATCTATGGTTTTGACTTGGGGATATTTTATTTCGAGAAATTTTTTTCAGATTCTTGACAGTATGACGACCCCAGATAAAACCGATGACAGAGGCCGTTACATTTCCCAAAATTATTCCAAACCAGACTCCTTCTGTTTTTAAATGTAAAGAAATGCCAAAAAAATAACTGAATATGATTTGAAATATCAGGGTACGCAGGATGGTTACGGCCAATGATTTCTCACCCTGGCCGATTCCCTGGAACATGGAAGATGTGAGCATGCCGAAAGGAACACCGGGGAGAAACCACACCAGCCAGCGCATGGCCCGGGTAAGGGCAGGAGCCAGATGCGCGGCATTTTTTGAATAGGTAAATAACCAGGATATCTGAGGAGCCAGAATGAAAATAAATACCACAACCCCCAGTTCAATTAATACACCTATTTTTATAGCATAAAGATAAGCGGTATTCAGTTTGTCGATATCTTTTGCTCCATAGGAAGCCCCGGTAACGGCGGTAACTCCGATGGCAATGCCAACCAATGGAACGATCCCGATCAAAATAATACGCCAGGCACTGGTAAAGACAGCAATTCCGTTACTGCCGGCAATATTTACAATGATCATGTTCAGAAAAAACATGGCCAGTGCCATGGAAAGCTGGGCAAAGGAAGCAGGGATGCCAACCCTAAGTATCTCCCTGATTATTTTTCCATCGAACCGGAAACCTGAAAAACGGATGGAAACATAAGTGTTTTTCTTGATAAAAAGCCAGTAAAGCAAAAGTACGGAAGTCAGGGTGATGGATAACAGGGTAGCCCAGGCAGCACCGGTAATGCCCATCTTTAATGTATAAATAAAAAGCGGATCCAGTATAATATTCAATACAGAGCCTGTGATCATAGCCAGCATGGCCCTTTTCATGTCACCTTCTCCACGAAGGATACCACTGACGATATTGGAAAAAATCAGGATAAGGGCTCCCCCAACCAGAACCCTTGAATATCTGACCACCATAGGGATAACGTTTCCTTTGGCTCCGATAGCAATAAAAAGATCTTTAAGGAAAGGATATACCGCAATGGTGATCAATAATCCGGTCATTAAACCAATAATCAACGTATGGACTGCAGCAGAATTTGCCATGTTTCTGTCCCTGGCGCCAAGCTTGCGGGATATGGCAGAGCTGCCACCTACACTGATTCCTGTGGCCAGTGACAAGATGATCATAAATAGCGGAAAGAACAGCCCTATGGCCGCCAAAGCCTCTGATCCCAATCCGGCAACCCATATCCCATCCACAATATTATACAGGGATTGCACCAGCATGGCAATCATCATAGGTCCGGAAAGCTTAATTACAGCTTTTTTGGGGTCTCCCAACAGGGTTCTGACCCCTTGTGTCATCTCTTTTCCCATCCTATGATCTCCATATTTCAGTAATCATGTATTGGATATATAGTGCCTGATAAATACCATATTCGGTAATTATGGTTTTTCAAATTCTCCCTGTTAACGGTAACGGTTTTTGCCCGTTAAACTCGCGTATGGCATTGAACATGGCAATGATATTTTGCGGAGGTACCTCAGGAAGTATATTATGTACCGTATTAAACACATATCCTCCGCCGGGGGAGAAGATCTCCAGCCTTTCCAGCACCATTTTTCTGACCTCTTCCGGAGTACCGTTATTCAATACATAGGCTGTTTCTATGCCACCTCCCCAGAAAGTGAGGTCTTTTCCAAATTCTTTTTTCAGGCGTGCCGGTTCCATATCTGCCGCATTGGTCTGTACGGGGTTCAGGATCTCAATACCGGCCTCAATCAGATCCGGGATCATCTGATAGATAGACCCACAGGAATGCAGGTAGGTATGCATCCGGCTGTTTTTATGCACATATTCTGCCAGTTGGGTATGACGTGGTTTGAAAAGCCTGCGATAGATAGCAGGATCCATGAAAGGTCCCTGCTGGGTACCGAGATCATCACCAAAACGGACAATATCCACCACATCGCCCACCCAATGGCATATCTTATCCAATGTGTCCATATGCACCTCCATCAGGGCATCCAGGAGTCGTTCCACTTCATCCGGCTGTACGATAAGATCCATCAGAAAATTATCCATACGCCGCAGGAAGGTACCCCATTCAAACAGGTTGCAACCGGCACCGAGCATCAGGGCGCGATCGGTTGTTTCCCTGAGTTCAATACATTTTTTACGCAGCGCAGGCCAGAAATCCTCCTCCTCGGCATGGTCCCAGGGCGATGTCGGATAAGCTCCCCACATAGCAGTGTTCATGATCCGGGCAAGATCGTGATAGTCGGAAGGATACCCGTCAAAAAAAGGAAAATATACCTGGTCGAAAAAAGTTCCTCCGGCAGGCATACGTGCAATATACCGGCCGGTCTTATCAAACGCTTTCCATGAACTATCCTCCTGTTGTTTGGGGTGGAACCAGTCAGGATACCAGGCCGTATGACCGTTGGCAAGGACCGTTTCGTGCCAGCGCGACAGATCCGTATTGTAAACTCTTCCCACATCAATCACATCGATCTCAAAAAGATCCAGAATCTGATCATCCGGCTCGGCCAGTTGCTGGACCACATCATAAACACGAACCGGCAGATCATCAAGTTCCATGTATTTGATGAGATTGCTATAGGCAATAGCCGAGATGCCTGAACTGGGCGTTGATCCGAAATCAACCGGAACCCTGTCCGGTTCCTTGTGCTCAATAGCTGAACGTATTCTTTCCCGTCCCGTCATTTTAATTAATATTAATTAAAGATTTTTTTCATTTTTCCGGAGGCAACCACAAACCAGGGATTCAAAAGATCTTCCCGGTTAAATAACAA